>CANBSV010000120.1 GCA_947372225.1 Burkholderiales bacterium
CGGTGCTGCTGTTCTCGTCGTCGATGTGGGGGCTGTCGTGGCTGCCGCTCAAGGCGTTTGCCGAACACGGGCTGTCCGGCCCGCTGCTGGCGATGTTGAGCTATGGACTGGTGGGTCTGGTCGGTCTGCCCTGGCTGTGGCGCGAGCGCACGCTGTGGCTGCGCGACAAGCGGCTGTTGCTCGCGCTGGTCTTGCTGGGCGGCTGGGGCAACGCGGCTTTCGTGAGCGCGCTGGTGCTGGGTGATGTCGTGCGCGTGATGCTGCTTTTTTATCTCGCACCGGTGTGGTCGGTGCTGGGCGGTCGCATCTTTCTCGGCGAGTCGGTCTCGCCACGCCGCGCCGGCGCGGTGGCGCTGGCTTTGATAGGCGCCTTTTTGGTGGTCGGCGGTTTGTCGGTGTTTGATGCGCCGCTTCACGCAGCGGATTTGTTGGCACTCACTTCGGGCATGGGTTTCGCTGGCAACAACATCGTGTCGCGCGCGGCACAGAACATCCCCACGGCCACCAAGACCGTGGCGCTGTGCCTGGGCTGCGCCGCGGTGGCGTGTCTGATGATCGTCGCCGGCCCGGGCGCTGCGCTGGTGGCCATGCCGCCGGCGGGCGTCGTCGCCGGGCTGCTGGCCTATTCGCTGCTTGGCTTGGCGCTCGTCATCGTGACCTGGCAATGGAGCGTGACCCGACTCGAAGCCGGCCGCTCGGGCGTGCTGGCCATCGCCGAACTGCTGGTGGCGATGCTCACCGCCACGCTGATCGGCGACGAAGTCATGGTGCCGCGCGAATGGCTGGGTGCCGCTCTGATCGTGGCCGCCGCGGTGCTGGAGGCCACCGACACCGGCGAATCCGTTTGCCTTCCCAACCCCATCACTCCCAAGGAAATCACATGAGCACCGTCTGGATGAATCAGCTGTCGTGGGTCGATTACGAAGCGCGCCTCAAGCGCGACCAGCCGGCCATCTTGCTGCCTGTGGGCGCACTCGAGCAGCACGGTCCGCACCTTCCGCTGGGCACCGACGGCATGCTCAGCTCCGCGGTGGCGGCGGATGCGGCCGCGCGCATCGGCGCGCTGGTGGCACCGGGCCTGTCGTACGGCTACAAGTCGCAGCCCAAGTGCGGCGGCGGCCAGCACTTTTGCGGCACCACCAGCGTTGACGCGGCCACCATGATCGGCTCGGTGCGCGATGCGGTGCGCGAATTCGCCCGCCACGGTGCGACCAAGCTGGTCATCGTCAACGGCCACTACGAGAACCAGTGGTTCATCACCGAAGGCATCGACCTCGGGCTGCGCGATGTGGGCGGCTCGTCCTCGCTGCAGGTCATGCGGCTCGAGTACTGGGACTTCCTGTCCGAGTCCACGCTGGCCACGGTGTTCCCCGATGGCTTCCCGGGCTTCGCGCTGGAACACGCTGCGGTCATCGAGACCTCGCTGATGCTGCACTACCACCCGAGTCTGGTGCGTCTCGATCTGATCCCCGAAGAGCCGCCGGTCGACTTCCCTCCGTACGACGTCTACCCGACGCGCAAGCACTGGGTGCCGCTGTCGGGCGTGCTGTCGTCAGCGCGCGGCTCGAGCGCCGAAAAGGGTGTGGCGATGGCCAACGAGCTGTCGGTGCGCATTGCGGCGGCGATCACGCATGAGTTCGGCTGAGGTCAGCCTGCCGGCGATCACCGCCGCGCGCACCGCGCTGCTGGTGATCGACATGCAGCGCGATTTTCTGGACGCGCGCGGCTACGCGGCGCAAGCCGGTGTCGACGTGACCCGGCTGCGCGGCACGCTCGCACCGGTGCTCTCGCTCATCGAGGCCGCACGCGCGGTGGGCGTGCACATCGTCTACACCCGCGAGGGCCACCGCCCCGATTTGAGCGACTGCCCGCCGTCCAAGCTGGCACGCAGCCGCGCTGCCGGTGCCGAGATCGGCTCGGCGGGGCCGCTGGGGCGGCTGCTGGTGCGCGGCGAACATGGCCATGACCTGGTCGATGAGTTGCAGCCTCGCGGGGGCGAGCCGGTGCTCGACAAGCCCGGCTACAGCGCGTTTCACCAGACCGAGCTCGACCAGATCCTGCGCGGCTGGGGCGTCGACACCGTGATCCTGTGCGGCGTGACCACCGAGGTCTGCGTGCACACCACGCTGCGCTCGGCCATCGACCACGGCCTGAACGCCATCACCGTGGCCGACGCCTGTGCTGCCTCCGAGCCGCAGCTCCAGGCCCCGGCATTGGCGATGATCGGCGCCGAAGGCGGCATCTTCGGATCTGTTGCCGACAGTAAGGCGCTGGTGGCGCTGATGGGCCGCGCGTGAACAAGGAAACCCCATGACGCAGGTACGCAAGCTGTGGCCGCTGCTCACGGCCACCCATCGCTACGACAAATCCATCTCGACCTACCAGCGCGGCCAGGGCCAGATGATCGACGCGCCGATCCTGGCTTACCTGATCGAGACCGCCAACGGACGCATCCTCTATGACGTGGGCTGTGACCACGCCAAGATCGCCGATGCGGCGGTTCGTGCGCGGTATTACGAGACCCCGACCTTCGACTTTCCCGCGCCGACGATGACCGACGAGCAGCGCATTCCGCGCCATCTGGCGCGCCTGGGGCTCACGCCGGCCGATGTCGATGTGATCTTCATCGGCCATCTGCACTTCGACCACGCGGGCGGCCTGCGCGATCTGCGCCGCTGCGGCTGCGGCGCCGAAATCCATGTGCAGACCGACGAGATGACTGCTGCACGCAGCGGTGCCGACATCGCGGTGTTTGGCGATGACCTCATCGACGACGCGGGCGCGCCGCTGCAATTCCGGCAGCACACCGGCGAGTACACCGTGGTCCCCGGCGTGCAGGCCGTGGCCACGCCCGGCCACACCGCCGGCCACATGTCAATGTGGATCGAAATGCCCAAAGGCCAACCGATCCTGCTCGCCGGCGACGCGGCCGATCTGCAGGAAAACATCGACGACGAGGTGGCCCCCGGCACGCTGTGGCAAGGGCGCGAGTCGCAGGCCATAGCCAGCATCCGCAAGCTCAAGTCGCTGGCCGCCGACACCGGCGCGTGGCTGTGGCCGAACCATGACTTCGAGTTCTACCGCTCGCTGCCGCCGTTCCCGCAGGCGTTCGAATGACCGCCGCTCCTGACTTCGCCGACGTGCCCGAGCGCTACCGCGGCGTGTGGCGGCGCAACCAGCTCGACATTCCCGGCCTGCGCGACACCACCACCTGGGCGCGCTGGCTGCAAACCGCACGCTGGCACGCCGACCTGCGCGTGCCCGAAGCGACGCGCACGGCCGAGGTGCTCGGCTGCGTCGAGCCGCACCCCGCGCTGGCGCTGCACTCCGGTTTTTTCGGCCGCACCGAAGTGTTCTGGCCACCGCCGTCCGGCGAGCGCTGCACCTGGCACCGCCACCTCGACGTGCAGCCCGATCGCGGCCGGCCCGACACCGGCTGGATGGTGTTTGAGCGCCATGAGGGCATCGTGATCGAAACCGGCATGAACGGCGACTTTCGCGAGGAGTGGGAGCGCATTCCGAACTCCACCGGCCGCTCCATGGTCCTGGCTGAACTTGCGCCTGCGGCGACCGCCATCGCAGGCGAGGTCGCGCCTTGCGGCACGCGCTGGCTGCTCAGCGGCGACCACCTGATGCGCGTGCGCCCGCGCCAGACCGGCTGGCTTGCGGCGGACGGCACCCCGCTGCTGTGGCCCGAAGGCACCGAGCCTGGCGACACGCTGGCCACCGTGCTGTCACGCCATCCGCATGACGCTGCGGCGCTGCTCGGGTTCGAGATTTCGTACGGCCTGCTGCGCGATGGGCACTGGCAGATCGAACACTCGACCCGTCCGGCGCTCGAGGGTCGCACCGAGGCGTTTGCCGCGCACCGCATCGACGAGCAGTGCGCCGAGCTCGCCGGCGCCTACCGCACGGCGTGGCGCGTCCTCGAGTGGGATGGCGACGAGCAGTTGCGTTGAGTTGCGGCCCAAGCCGGTGACGCCGGATCGAAAATCCGGGGTGCCTGTGGTTCTGCTGCCAAACTCATCGGATGCGTTGCTCACCGTTCACTGATCGTCCCCGGCGCCGTCTGGCGCGTGTGTTCCTCGCCGGATGGGCTGCGGCCTGGTTGGGCCTGAGCCCGCCCGCTCTGGCGCAGGTGCCCGACACCACGACCACCGAACTCACGCTGTACGGACTGCGCTTGAAGGACGCTTCGGTCGAAACCTTCGTCGCGGCCGCGAGCGCGGCAGGTGCCCAGGTGCTCAGCAGGCAGGCCGACGGCACCGTCTTTCTGGATGTGCGCGCGGCCGGCGTGCCGGCGCTGCAGCGCCTGACGCTGATCACCGACAAGTCCACGCTGGCGAGCGCGCAGTTCGTCATCAAGCCCTACGGCCAGGACAACGAGGCCTTGCGCCAGCTGCTGGTGCAAAAGTACGGATTGCCCTACACCGCCGAGGGCGCGCGGCGGCCGTTTCCGGGTTTCGCGGCACGCTTTGCACCGCGCGGCACCTTCGACTGGGCGTTTGCCGACGGCATGAGGCTCGTCTACCGGCAGCCGGCGCTCGGCGACAGCACGCTGTCGTACACCGATGCCGAGCGCGCCCGGCGCCACGCGGCGACCGTGCCCCTGCCCGCGCGGGCAGGCTCGGCGAGCGAAGTGCCGGAAAACCGGTTCTGACGTCGGGACCGGCGGCGTAGAGTCAAGCCATGACGAACGCATCCGAGCTGTTCCTCGACGGACTCACCGGGCTGTACAACCGGGCCTACTTTCTGGACCGCCTGAGCGAGGCCGCCGACGCGGCACAGGCAAAAAATCTGGCGCTGTCGCTGCTGCTGGTCGATCTGGACAACCTGTTTCTCATCAACCACGAGAAAGGTCGTCCCGCCGGCGATGTGGCGCTGCAGGCGCTGGCCGACACGCTGCGCCGTTCGGCCCACGAGCATGAAACCGTGGCAAGGCTGACGGGTGACCAGTTCGCGATGCTGTTGCCCGGCAGCTCGCTGGCCACGGCCACGCAATTTGCGCGGGCGATCCGAAGCCTGATCGGGCGTGCACACGAGGTGCACGCCGGTTTGGGTGCCATTGATGTGTGCATCGGGGTCGCGGCGCGACCGGCGCACAACGAGTGGGAGGCGGCCGATCTGCTTCAGATGGCCGAGTTGCGGCTGACATCGGCCAAACGCTCGCGACTCAGGCCGGGGCAGGAGCAGCAGGTGTGGGCCGGGCCGCCGCAGTCATCCGGCGACGACGATGCTGAAGACGGGGGCGGTTCAGGCTCGCAGTGAACGCGCGACGCGGGTCGGGCTCGCCAGCGGCGAGCCGGTGGTTCAGACCGCGATCGGCAATTGCCAGCGGGCCATGGCGGCCTCGCCGATTTCACTGGCGCGCACCATGTCGGCCAGAAACAAGTGCGCCGCACGGTCGATGCACTCTTGAAGTTCCACCGAGTTGGCGTATTCCTGCCGGGCGTCATCGATCACCAGTCGCGACAACGAGGTGTGCTTGAGCAAGATCGCCTGGATGTGCCGGCACACCACGTATTCAAAGACGAAGGTCCGATCCACGTCGATCTTGGCGGCAACGGCGAACACGATGTTCTCAAGCTTCATGGGGACTCCAGTCGATGCATTCATTTCTGGGCGGGCCGGCCAACGCGCCGCCGCCATGAAATCTTTATCGGCTGTTACCGCCCACACGTGAGCCCGAAGTTCACCGCTGCGGATGACTACTTGTGCACGTTGTCCCTCAAAAGCTGAGCCGGCAGCACCCCCCGCAGCGCGTTGCACACCACCAGCGATTCGGCCCGCGCGAGGTCTTCGAGTCGCAAGGTGCGCTCGGCGGCCTGCCAGGCGGGGTCCTCAAGGAGGCGGGCGCGGCACACGCCGCGCAGCGCGCCGTCGGCCACGCAGGGCGTGAACCAGCGGCCGCCGAGCTTCACGAAGACGCTGGTGCGACCGCCCTCGACGAGGCGGCCGTCTTCGGTGAAGAACAGGCTGTCGAAGGCCCCGGCCTGCTCGGCGGCACGCACGCCGTCGTCGTAATGCTGGCGCAGCGTGGTCTTGTGCGCGGCCAGCGGGTTGCTGTCGGGCAATCGCTGCGCGGCGATCAGCACGCCGACGGCGCCGCTCACCGCATTGAGCTGGTGCGGCGAGGTGATGGCGGCCACGCCGAGTGCGACCAGCGCGCCATGCGTGAGCGTCAGTTGCCCGTTGTGGGCGAGAGACAGACGCAGGCGATGCGTCGCACTGGCTGCGGCCATGCCGCTGGCATCCGAAGGCGGCAGGTGGCTGACAAACCCCTCGATGAGCGCCATCGCCGCCGACCGGTCGAAGGCAAACCCCAGGGTTTGCGCGCTGTGAGCCAGCCTGGCCAGATGGCGATCGAGCAGCGGCACGCCCTTGGCGCTCGCTGGCATCGTTTCGAACAGCCCGAAGCCCGGATCCAGCCCCGTGAGAAAGCGCGCCTTGAGCGCACATTCGTCAAATTCGTCGCTGGCGCGGCTGTCGAGCACGATGCCCGCGCCCACGCCGAGCTGTGCGGCGCGCAGCCCGCCGTGCGGCGCGCCCAGCGTGAGCGTTCGGATGGCGACCGACAGGCAAAAGCGGCCCAGCCGCGCATCGCCTTGCGGGGCCTCGATCCAGCCGATGGCGCCGCAGTAGAGCCCGCGCGGCGAACGTTCGAGTTGCGCGATCAATTCCATCGTGTGGCGCTTGGGCGCGCCGGTGATCGAGCCGCACGGAAACACCGCGCGCAGCACATCGCCAAAGCCGACGTCGGGCCGCACCCGGGCGTGCACCGTTGAGGTCATCTGGAACATCGACGCGTAGGGCTCGACGGCGAACAGGTCACTCACGTGCACCGAGCCTGTTTGCGCGATGCGTCCGAGGTCGTTGCGCAGCAGGTCCACGATCATCAGGTTCTCGGCGCGCGCCTTGGGGTCAAGTGCCAGGCGCTGCGCGACGTCGAGATCGGCGGCCGGCGAATCGGCCCGCGCCGCGGTGCCTTTCATGGGCCGGGTGGTGAGTTCGCCCGCCTCATGGCTCAGGAAGAGCTCGGGCGAGCACGACAGGATGTGGCGGGCTGGGCCGTGGGATGCTGCCGGCAGCTCGATGAATGCACCGAACGCCACTGGCTGGCGCGCACGCAGCCGCCGGTACAGCGCCACCGGCGAGCCG
>CANBSV010000121.1 GCA_947372225.1 Burkholderiales bacterium
GCAGCTGTTCGCCACACGCAAGGACCTCGCCGCAGCGCGATACAAAACACTGGTCTCAGGCCTGCAACTGCGCGCGGCCGCTGGCACACTCGCCGAGCCCGACTTGCGGGTGCTCGACTCGTTGCTCACCGATTGAACGAAGCCGCACGAGCCACCGTGCGGTTCATCGACCCGCACGCACTCGGCCTTTCCGGTTGAGGTCGTTCCCGGCGATGCGCCGCGATGAAGCGGCCCATCCAATAGGGTCAGCGGCAAGGCTCAGTGCGAGTCGACGTACTTCGCTGATTCCAGACCGTTCGGCCCGAACCGCACTTCGCAGGTGCTCGGGCTGCCCTGCGGTGCGGCCATGGGGGGCGCCTCGATCAGCATGCGTTTGTCGTTGGCGAATTCGACTTCGTAGCCTACAGATTCGGCCTGCGACTGCACGTCGCTCGTAGATGTTCCGGTGGCCAGTGACGCGCAGTAGGTGGGCAACTGACGCGACGCCCAGAAGAACGGGCCGAATCCCACGGCGAGGCCACCGCCAAACAGCAGCACCGTGCCCGCCAACAGCAAGCGCCCGATCAGCCGGCGCTTGGCATCAGGCATTCCGAACAGCAAGGGGCGTGGTTCCATGGACTTCATGTTACCGAGCGGGACGGACCAGAACGAGGCTGACGGGACTCAGTAGATACCCGTCAAAAGGTACACCGCGATGACCACGAACACCGCCAGTGTCTTGATGCACGTGATGGCAAATATGTCGCGATAGGCCTGCCGGTGTGTCAGCCCCGACACCGCCAGCAAGGTGATCACCGCACCGTTGTGCGGCAGCGTGTCCATGCCGCCGCTGGCCATGGCGGCCACGCGGTGCAGCACCTCGAGCGGGATGTTCGCGGCCTGAGCGTTTTCGATGAACTGAGCGGCCATCGCCGCCAGGGCGATGCTCATGCCGCCCGATGCCGAGCCGGTGATGCCGGCCAGCGACGTCACCGTGACGGCCACGTTGACCAGCGGATTCGGGATCGCGCGCAGCGCATCGGCCACCACCACGAACCCCGGCAGCGCCGCGATCACTGCACCAAAGCCGTATTCGGACGCCGTGTTCATGGCCGCCAGCAGCGCGCCGCCCACGGCCGCCTTGCTGCCCTCGACAAAGGCCTGCGACACGCGCCGCCAGGCAAACACCAGCACGGTGAAGATGCCCGCGAGCAAGGCGGCCTCGACCGACCAGATGGCCACCATCGGCGCCACATCGGCCACCACGGGATGGGCCATGCCCGGCAGGGACACCGTGGTGGCCTTGCCGTAAGCGGCGGGAATCCAACCGGTCATGAGCTTGTTGAACACCGCCACCACCAGCAACGGCGCCACGGCCAGCCAGGCCTTGGGAAGTTCGGCGTCGCCCACCGCCGCAGGCTCGTTGAGGACATGCTGTCCGTAGCCTTCTGAGGCAGCGGCCGCCGCGCGGCGGCGCCACTCCAGGTAGGTCATGCCGCTCACGAAAATGAGCGTCCCGCCGATCACCCCGAGCCACGGGGCGGCCCAGGTGGTGGTGTGAAAAAACGTGGTCGGGATGATGTTCTGGATCTGCGGCGTGCCCGGCAGGCTGTCCATGGTGAAACTGAAGGCCCCGAGGGCAATGGTGCCGGGGATCAACCGCTTGGGAATGTCGAGCTGGCGAAACAGTTCAGCGGCCAGCGGATACACGGCAAACACCACCACGAAGAGCGACACGCCGCCGTAGGTGAGCAGCGCGCACACCACCACGATCGACAGCATGGCTTGCTGGCGCCCCGCCAGCGCGATGGCCGCCTTCACGGTGGATCTGGCGAAGCCCGAGATCTCGATGAGCTTGCCAAACAGCGCACCGAGCATGAACACCGGAAAGTAGAGCTTCACGAACTGCGCCATCTTCTCCATGAACACCCCGGCATACACCGGCGCGATCAGTGCGGGCTCGGTCAGCAGCACCGCCAGCAGCGCTGCCACAGGCGCGAACAGGATGACGCTGTGGCCACGGTAGGCCAGCCACATCAGCAGGCCGAGCGACAAAAGGATGATCAGAAACGACACGGGATGGCTCTCCTATGACTGCGCATTTTCGATCTCGCCCAGCGCGGCTTGCAGCGCGTCGATGAACACCCGCGTCTTGGCCGGCATCAGCTTGCGACCCGGGAAGACAGCCCACGCGGTGTGGCTGGGCAAACACCACTGCGGCAGCACCCGACGCAGCAGGCCCGCGCGCACATCGGGCCAGGCGAAATGATCGGGCACCGCCACGATGCCGCAGCCGGCACGGGCCAGCTTGATCTGCAACTCGGGCGAATTGACGCTGGCGCGCCCTGAGGGGACGCCTTGCCAGCGCTGTTCGCCCTGGTTCAGCACCCACGGCGCCGGTTCACCGTTGCCGCGCAGGAGCCGCACGGCATCGTGCCCGCTGAGATCGTCCGGATGCGCCGGCTCGCCGCGACTGGCCAGATAGCCCGGCGATGCGTACAGGCCGGCCGGAAAAACCGCCAGCCGGCGCGCAGCCAGCAGCGCGTCGTCCGGCAGATCGCCGATGCGCACGGCCAGATCGAAACCCTCGCCGAGCAGGTCGACCCGCCGGGCCGACAAGTCAAGTTCCAGCGCGATGCCGGGGTACCGGCCCACGAATGCAGCCAGCGCATCGGTGAGCAGCAAGGTGGCGAATTCGCTGGGCATCGACACACGCAAGCGCCCGCCGGGCGCAGCCTGGCGGTGCTCGCTCAGGGCCGTCACCGCCGCCACCTCGGCCGCGACCTGCCGGGCGTGCTCAAGCAGCAGCGAGCCGAATTCGGTCAAGGTCTGACGACGGGTGGTGCGCAGCAGCAGCCGCTCACCCACACGCGACTCCAGCGCGGCCAGGCGGCGTGAGACCGTGGACTTGGGCAGCCTCAGTTGCTCGGCGGCGCGACTGAAGCTGCCGACCTCGGCCACACGGGCAAAGATCAACAGGTCGTTGGGGTCCACATTCAGCGCATATTGTTCCACCATAGAAACAATCATATCCATTTAACGGTCTTCTCTGGTTAATTGGAGGCGCATAGAGTTCATTCACTCCCTGACCCACCCACAAAGAGGCCCCCATGAAGATCCTGCAAATCAACGCCAGTGCCCGCCGCGAAGGCGGCAATTCCACGCGCCTGGCCGACAGCGTCGTGGCCCGTCTGCGCACTGACCACCCTGAAGCCGAGTTCACCCTGCGTGATCTGGCCGCGACCCCGCACCCCGTTCTCGACGAGGTGGCGTTGGCGGCGCTGTTCACGCCGGCCGATCAGCGCAGCGCCGCACAGGCACAGCGCGTGGCGCTCGATGACGCGCTGATCGCCGAAATTCAGGCACACGACACGCTGGTGCTGGGCGTGCCCATGTACAACTTTGGCGTGTCGGTCCAGCTCAAGACGTGGATCGACGCGATCGCCCGCGCCGGCGTGACCTTTCGCTACACGGCACAGGGCCCCGAAGGTTTGCTCAAGGGCAAGACGGTGTACGTGGCGCTCGCGCGTGGCGGCCTGTACCGTGACACGGCCAACGATTCGCAGGTGCCGTACCTCAAGAGCGTTCTGGGCTTTCTCGGCATGACCGACGTGAAGTTCATCTACGCTGAGGGATTGGCCATGGGTCCCGAGGCCGCAGCCAAAGGCTTTGCGCAGGCCCAGGCCGACCTCAACGCCGCGCTGGCCTGAGCGCCACGAACACGACACACGCACTGTCCACACCCATCAGACGAGGCCCGCACCATGAACACAACCCGCGTGAATCAACCTCGCCGCATCGAGCGGCTCATTGCCGGGCGGGCCACCGCTGACGGCGCCGGCGTCAAGCTCACCCGCGTTCTCACGCAGGACCTGCAGCGGCGACTCGACCCTTACCTGATGCTCGACGCCTTTGGCAGCGACAACCCCGACGAGTACATCGCCGGGTTTCCGGACCACCCGCACCGCGGCTTCGAAACCATCACCTACATGATCGCCGGGCGCATGCTGCACCGCGACAGCGCCGGTCATGAAGGCCTGCTCGAAAACGGCGGCGTGCAGTGGATGACTGCCGGGCGCGGCGTCATCCACTCCGAGATCCCGCAGCAGCAAGACGGCCGCATGGAAGGCTTTCAGCTGTGGCTGAACCTTGCTGCGCGCGACAAGATGAGCGCGCCCTGGTACCGCGACTTCAAGGCCGACGAGCTGCCCAAGGTCGCCACGCCCGATGGCGCGGCGGTCACGGTCATCGCCGGAGCCAGCCACGGCTTGGGCGGTGCGGTCACGCGTGACGTCACGGCACCGTTGTTCCTGGATGTGCACTTCAGCGCAGGCGGTCGATTCGAGCAGCCGCTGCCTGCCGGCCACAACGCGTTTGTCTACGTGTATCGCGGTGAGGTCACGATTGGCGGTCAGACGGTGCCCGCACAACGCATGGCCATCCTGGCCAACGACGCGCAAGCCGACGGCGTGGTGATCGAGGCTGGCGAAGACGCCCGCATGCTGCTCATCGCGGGACAGCCGCTGGGCGAGCCCATCGCCCAGCACGGTCCGTTCGTGATGAACACGCAGCAGGAAATCGCGGTGGCGGTTGTCGACTTCCGCGCGGGCCGGCTCGGCCAGGTGGCGTGAAACCGGTGGCGTCTAACCTTGCAGCAAGGCCTTCCAGCCCTTGTCGTGCAGGCAGATGACAAGGCCGCGCGTGACTTGCTGCGTCTTGGCGTTGGGTTGATGGGCCTCGCCCAGGTCCTTCACGCATGCGCCCATGTCGGCTTCCAGGGCCTCACGGCCGGCACCGATCTTCCACCATGAAGCCACGGTGTAGAGGTCCATCGGGCCGGGCGGCGGCTTGGGCGCTGCGGCGACCGGCTCGCTGCCCGAGGGCTTGCCTTGGGCTGGCGCAGCAGCACCCGGCAGGATTACGGCACCTGCCGGCGCCGGCACGGCAAACGGCTTGGCCGGGTCAGCCGCCGGGAGACGAGCGTCGTTGCTCGGAACGATGGTGGCGAACAGGTCCATGTCGTCAGGCTTGCGGATCACCCAACCCTGCTCTTCCAGACATTTGTCGACCGACTTTTCGTCGCCGCTGGCGCGACACGTTTTGCGGGCCGATTCCAGATCGGCAGGGCTCGCGCCGCGCTTGTACGAGATCTCGCCACAGCCGCTCAGCAGCAAGGCAGCCAGTCCGATCCACCAGAGTTTCTTCAAGGGGTGGCCTCCGCCAAGATTGCCGTCAATTTGCAAATGGACGAAGTGTCCCGCAACGCTCATGGAGCACGAATACGCCATTTGACGTAGGCGCTGGAGGGCACCCGCGCCCGCCCCGAGGCCAGCGTCATCGTGTGGCTAAGATCGCCTGAAACTCGAAGGCTGCCCCATGACACAGGCCCCCACTCCTGCCGCACACGCGACCGAGACCGGTGCCGCAACGCCACCGAATACGGCACCGCAGCGCGTGTTCGTGATCGGCGCGACCGGCACGATCGGCCGCGCCACGGTGCGCGCGCTGGTGGAGCGTGGCCATGAGGTGGTGTGCTTCGTGCGCTCGCGTGCCGGGGTCAAAGGCGCCCTCGCCCCCGACGACACCGCCCGGTTGCTCGCCGGCGCCACCGTGCGATGGGGTGATGTGAGCGACCCTGCATCGCTGGCCCGCGATGGTTTTCGTGGCGAGCGCTTCGACGCACTGGTGTCGTGTCTGGCCTCGCGAACCGGCGCGCCAAAGGACGCCTGGGCCATCGACCACCAGGCGCACCTGCACGCACTGGCCGCAGCCCGGCAGGCCGGCGTGACCCGCATGGTGCTGCTGTCGGCTATCTGCGTGCAAAAGCCGCTGCTTGCCTTTCAGCACGCCAAGCTGGCATTCGAAAAGGCGCTCATCGAATCGGGGCTGACCTACTCGATCGTGCGGCCGACCGCGTTTTTCAAATCGCTGTCGGGCCAGATCGAACGCGTCAGGCAAGGCAAGCCATTTCTGGTGTTCGGCGACGGCACGCTCACGGCGTGCAAACCCATCAGCGACGGCGATCTGGGCGCTTACATCGCCGACTGTCTGAACGACCCCACCCGCCACAACCGCGTGCTGCCCATCGGCGGGCCCGGCGATGCCATCACGCCGCGCCAGCAAGGCGAGCACCTGTTTGCGCTGCTCGGACGGCCACCGCGCTTCAAGCAGGTGCCCGTCGGTCTGCTCGACGCCATCATCGCCGGGCTCGGCTTTGCCGGGCGGCTGGTGCCCGCACTGGCAGCCAAGGCCGAGTTGGCTCGCATCGGCCGCTACTACGCCACCGAATCGATGCTGGTGCTCGACCCCGTCACCGGTCGCTACGACGCCGCCGCCACGCCGTCGAGCGGAAGCGAAACGCTGTTCGACTTTTACGCGGGTCTGGTCAGTGGCGAGATCGCCCCGGACCGGGGCGACCACGCGGTGTTCTGAACGGACCAGGCCGCGTGAGGATTCGCACGCTCCGCATGTTTTGAGTACGGCCGCAAGTTGAGCGAGAGCAGGCAAGCGCGGTCGCGCCGGGACAACAATGGACCGTTCCTCGACCCGGCTGTGCGGTATGCGGCAGCCGCCCATCAAGCTTTTGAAAGCGAGATTCCCATGAAGCGCAGACACCTGCTCGAAGCCCTGGCTGCCGCAGCCGGCTGGACCACGCTACCGCTGCAGGCCGCGCCGTCGCCGCCGCCGGTCCAGGTGTTCAAGAACCCGTCGTGCGGCTGCTGTGGCGCATGGGTCGATCACATGAAGACGGCCGGGTTCGCGGTCGAGGTCCATCTGGTGGAAGACACCACCGCGGCGCGCAAGCGCCTGGGCATGCCCGACACCTACGGCAGCTGCCACACGGCCAGCGTGGGCGGCTACGTGCTCGAAGGGCACGTGCCGGCTGCCGAGGTCAAGCGGCTGCTGGCCGGCAAACCTGTGGCCATCGGCCTGGCCGTGCCCAGCATGCCGCCGGGCTCGCCGGGCATGGACGTCGGCGGCCGCGAAGACCCTTATGACGTGCTTCTGATCGACAAGGCCGGTCACTCGAGCGTGTTCGCGAGCTACCCGAAGTCCT
>CANBSV010000122.1 GCA_947372225.1 Burkholderiales bacterium
AGATCGTTCGCCTACCAAAAGACAGCCGAAACAGTTTGGCGATTTAAATAGCCTGCGAACAGTGTGAGATCAGTGAACTGGAATATGCATGAATATTGCGTCTATAAAAAACAGGGAACAAGACACATTTGATTCGGCTGCCAATGTCACACGCACCAGCACAGTCGCCGTGCTTAGCGCCGCCCTGTCCGCGTGCGGCGGTGGGGGCGGCGGAGCAAGCTCGATATCCTCGTCCGGCGGAACGACGTCCAACATTGGCGACGCAAGAATCAACGTCCCGAGCGGTTACGCCTATGTGAACCCCGTGACGCAGGCTGAAGCAGCTCGCTTCCTGCTCCAAGCGCAGTTTTCTGCAACCGACGCAGAAATCACTGCTGTCATGAGCCTGGGCTACAAAGGCTGGCTGGGCCAGCAAATGGCCACTGGCATGAACCCGAACGCTACGGCCTGGCAGTGGCTCAACGCCCAGGGCTACAACAAGGTCAACAGCTCTCAGTACTACTTTCAGTACTACCCGGCTGACTACGCCATGTGGAATCAGCTGCTCGCCTCCAGCGACGGCCTACGCAAACGCATCACGCTGGCCCTCTCTGAAATGATGGTGGTGTCCCTTAATGGGTCGCTTGATTTCGACTGGCGCAGTCATGCGATCGCCTTTTACTGGGACACCCTGGCGGTTCACGCCTTTGGCAACTGGAGGGACCTCATCGAAGCGGTGACCCTGAGCCCCATGATGGGTTGGTATCTGAATACCAAGGGGAACAAAAAAGAGAACCCGGCCAGGGGGCAACTGCCCGATGAGAACTACGCGCGCGAGGTGATGCAGCTCTTCACGATTGGCCTGAGCGAACTCAATATGGATGGAACCCAAAAGCTACAAGGCGGGGTCCCCATTGACACCTACGATGCGTCCGACATCAGTAACCTGGCCAAGGTCTTTACAGGCTATGACTTTGATTACACCGGCTACGTCAAGACCGACACCACCTCGAATACCTCCTACACAACCTTGCCCATGAAGCAGGTCGGGAACAACTTCTCCCAGTCCGATAAAAGTTTCCTGAACACAACCATCTCTGGCTCCACCTCGGCGGCCGAGGCCCTGAAAACCACCCTGGACTTGCTGTTCAACCACGCCAACACGGCGCCATTCTTTGCCAAACAAATGATTCAGCGGCTGGTGACCAGCAACCCAAGTCCCGCCTATGTGCAGCGTGTGGCGCAGGTGTTTGTGAGTAACACCGCCGGGGTTCGAGGTGACCTGGCCAGCGTCTTTGCCGCCATATTGTTGGACGACGAAGCCCGAAGCCCAGCGGGCCTCACCGACCCGCAATTTGGAAAGATCAGAGAGCCCATCGTTCGCTTTACCCAGTGGGCGAAAACTTTCAAAGCCACTTCCAGTACTGGCACCTGGAAAATCAGTGACTTGTCGGACCCCGGTTACCGGCTGGGCCAAAGCCCTATGCGCTCGCCGTCCGTCTTTAATTTTTTCCGTCCGGGCTACGCACCCTCAGCGACCACGCTGGCTGCGGGCAATGTAGCTCCCGAGATGCAAATCGTGAACGAGACGACGGTGTCGGGCTACCTCAACTTCATGAAAGCAGCCATTGGAAAAGCGTACCCGCCAGGCTTGCCAGTGCTCACCGGAGGAGTTCAGGACATCGCGCCGGACTACACCAGCGAACTCAATCTGGTGATGGACCCGGCAGGGCTCATCGACCGGCTCAATCTGCTTTTGTGTGCGGGCCAGCTTTCGCAGGGCACGCGCGACAGCTTTGTTGCTCAGCTCACCAGTTCTTTTCCGCTGACCGAGAGCAGCAGCGCAGCGTTGAAAAGCAATCGTGTTTACGCCGCAATCCTGATGGTGATGGCAAGCGCCGAGTACATCGTTCAAAAGTAAGGAACCCCACTGCATGAGCGTTCCATTGCAAACCAATTCTTCAGAACAGGCCACACCCGAGGCATCTGCAGCGTCCGTCACGGCGCTTGACAGGCGGCACTTTTTGAAGCGCGCTGGCCAGATGGCCATGGCCGGCGTGGCCATGCCCATGGGGCTCAATCTGGCTGCAATCTCAGATGCTGCGGCCTTCAGTGTCAACATTTCCGACCCCAACGACTACAAGGCGTTGGTATGCGTGTTCTTGCAAGGGGCCAACGACTACGCCAATACGGTGGTCACCTATGACAACGCAAGTTACGACCAGTACAGCGCGATTCGAGGAGGGGGCCCCGGGCGCACGGCTGGTGGCATTGCACTGGCACAAGGCGATTTAACCCCCAGCCTGTTGACACCTGCACCGGCCAACGTCCCGGTCGACAGCCTGGGCGTTCCCCGGCAATTTGCACTGCACCCCAACCTTGCAGGCGTGGCCAACCTTTTCAATACCGGCAAAGCGGCCGTGCTGCTGAATGTCGGCCCCCTGGTCAAGCCGCTGACGCGAGCCCAGTACGACAGCAGGGACCACCAGACATATCCGCGTCCGCCCAAGCTCTTCTCTCACAACGACCAACAGTCCATTTGGCAATCCAGCCAGGGCGAGGGCAGCAAGATTGGATGGGGAGGCAATATAGGAGACCTGTCGCTGAGCTCAAACCAGGGTGCGAGTAGCGTCAACTCCCTGTTCACTTGCATCTCCCCGTCTGGAAACACCGTATTTTTGTCGGGCGACCAGGCGCTGCAATACCAGGTGGTCTCATCCGGCAACGATGCCTCCGCCGGAGCGATCAAGATCTCAGCGGGTAATGGCTCGGTTTACGGCAACTCAGGAAGCTTTGCAACCTTCATGAAGGCACTCGTGACCCAAAGTCGAACGCACGCGCTGGAGAAGGCTTACAACACCGTCACTGCGCGCTCGGCTTCTGCCGAGAGCGTTGTCACCGCTGCACTGGCAACGTCAACGCTGAACGCCGCCAGCCTCTTCACATCGAGCGATTCGCTTACCAACCAAATGCGCATCGTTGCCAGACTCATTTCAGTGCGTGCCGCACTGGGTCTCAGGCGCCAGGTGTTCTTTGTCCAGCTTGGCGGGTTTGACCTCCATGACAATTTGATCAGCCAGCAGCCAAGACTGATGACCAAAGTCAACGATGCATTAACCCAGTTCTACAACGCCACTGTGGCCATGGGCATCGCAAACAAAGTTACCTGCTTTACCGCTTCTGACTTTGGTCGAACGCTCACTTCCAATGGGGATGGCTCTGACCACGGATGGGGCAGTCACCACCTGATTGTTGGTGGCGCAGTGAACGGGGCCAAGTTTTATGGCACCGCTCCACCAGTGAGCGTTTCAGATGCCAAAGACTCAATGGGCAATTACTTGCCCGAGAACCGTTGGCACGTTGGGCAAGGGCGTTTGTTGCCGACCACGTCGGTGGACCAGTACGCGTCCACCTTGGCTCAGTGGTTTGGCGTGAGTGCGGCAGAAATTCCGGGCGCGCTTCCAAACATTGCCAATTTTGGAACTGCGCCACTGGGGTTCGTGTGATGTGCTGACCCAGCCAGGCCACCGCCAACGAGTCCGCACCCGCGAGAAGTGATTCGGCTACAGACCGACAGGCTCCGTGCATCGACTCTGGAAACGCATGGCCATGCGGCTCGGGTCGGGAGGGATGGCTCCACGGCGGCTCTGGGTGAGTTCACTGACTCGGCTCAGCTTTCAATCGCCGACAACCGGTCTGGCCTCAGTCCTGCGTTCTATCGAATTGCAGCGTTCGCATCAGGTTAAGGATTCCAGCCTCAACCTGATCGATCAGTCTTTGTCCGTCTGGCAGCGATGCGTACTCCGTGCCGAATACGCTGGTGCCGCACTCAAAGTTGATCTCGTTCTTGCGCCAGGAAGTGACCATCGAATAGACCTTCGATGGGTCCTTGCGGTCAAAAACTTCAACGGTTCCCTGACGAACCACGTACAGAACAGGATGCCCATCCTGGATCGCGGGCCTGGCCTCGATCAGACGTGCATCAGGCGCATGCACCTTGAGGCTTTGGAGCAACGACTTTGCAACAGAGTCGGACTTGGCATGAATGCTGGAACTCGGCGCGTTGGCTAACGCCGTTCCTTTGTGGACTTCGATGTGGCACGCTGCGAGCAGCGAGGCGGATTTACTCAACCGCCAATTGATGACCACGCGTGTCGATGATTGCGTCGCGGTGGCTACCTTCCAGTCCGGTGTGTACGTGAACCGCAGTCCCAGTTCGGGGTCGTTCCAGACAATGCGGTTCACGGGGTACAGGTGACGAGGTGACGGTGTCGGCTGCGCCCCAGCCGCACCGCAAGATAACAGCGTGACACAGCAAAGGAAGGCCCGCCGCAGGCGCTGTTTGGCAACACGTGTCATTCGTTCATGGATGGAGCCTGGCGCTTGCCACCTCAGCAAGGATGCCAATGACGCCACAACGCCGCATCCGTACATGTGCGACCGCAAAAGCAACGAGCACACGTTTTGCCTCGCTCTGAATGTGACCGACATGTTCAGATGGTCTCTTGCCGAGCGGACTCGAGGGCTCTTTTGAGGTCGCCCCACACCGACTCGCTTCCGTGAGCTGCAAAACGCAAGCCTGAAAGCGAGAAGCGCACTGACGACGAAATGTGACGTTTGTTTGTGCGACTCATCCGGCCTCCGGCATTCGTTGGACTTTGACGGTCTGCTTGGCTACGCCCTATTTGCAAACGGCAGGGCGCGTCAGCTCGACACAATGGCTTTGGTCGTTGATGTCTCAGCATGCGCGCATCGATCTGGTTCTCGCACACATGAGCGCTTGGGCTGGGTCCTTAAAGCGTCTGCTTCACCCTAGGGTTTCGGCCTTCGTGCTTTCGGCCCGGCAATCATCTCCGACGTTGTGCCGAGTGTCTCCAGTTCGGCCAGCCTTGCCAAGCCTTCGCTGCACGCCTTGCGGCTGTGCTTCTTGTATTCGGATTTACCTTCGGCGGCCGGTGCACTGCACTGAACACCCGTGCCCTTTGACATGACCATGCCTGTTCTCGAGCCCGAAACCTACGCTCTGATGCTGGCTGGTCTGGCAATGGTGGGAGTTGCTGCGAGGCGTGTTGATTTCTGGCGCACAGGCTTGCGTATACATGCGGGGCTGAACAGGTCGCGGCCCGTTCCCTGATATTGCCCTGTGAACACGCCCGCGCCACGCCGGGCTGCGGGCAGGGGTCCGGTCTGGGCTTTTCGATCTCTCCCCGGATGGCGCATCGGTTCTGGATCAACCGGCGAGCCTGCCGGCCTCACCACCAATGGCACCGGAACCCGTCAGCCGAGGTCGCTCCACGGGTATCCTCTGCCTCTTTACTCAGGAGATAGAAATGGCACTGGCAAAGAAGAAGCGCGTAGGCAAGAGAACCATCTCTGCCAAACAAGTTCGCAAGACAGCAAGCGGCAGGAAGCGCCGCAAGTCCGACGGCACCCAGCCGCCAAAGGTGGTGTTCCCAACCCCGTTAGCAGCATCCTGACTTCACTGCGAACGGTCAATCGTGACCGGTGGCCTCGGGCCACCATCGGCTGCACACGGCGGGCTCATTGCGGCGTCACCCACGCCCAATGGAACCCACCGTGTTTGCAGGTACCCCCGGCAGGCGCCAGCCCGTTGGATGCCCCTCGCGCATCGCAAGCGTTTGCTGCGCCATTCCTGAACCAGCTGAATTCCTGAGGGCTTGTCCTTTGTCCCTGCGTCGGACGCCTTGAGCGCCTGCGCCAGGAGCATCGCTTCGAGCTTTGGCGTGGTGCAGACTCTCTCGCACACGCGACTTCCACTTCGTCAACACGAGATACCTACCGCCCTGCACATGGGGTGGTGGCACTGATGAAGTCCTGCGGGTTTCTCGCACCCGGCGACGCCTCCCGCTCAAGTGGCAGCCCGCACGCTGCAGTCGGCAGTACTCCCGATTCCCTGATATCTCACAGCCAACAGGCACGGCATCGAGGCCGGTTCGAGCGTGACCGCTCACAGCTTCAGCCGGACCAAGCCCTGGCCCAGGCAGGGCTGGTTTTTCTACAGGCGCGGCCCACAGAAGGTTCTGCCACCTTGCGGCACAGGTGTCCTGGGTGGGGCATTTGTGGCCCGGCTTTCGCGATAAATATTCAAGTGTTTCTGCGCCGGTCCGATACACCGACGTGCAAGGGCCGTTCAATTGCATGGAACACCGATGAAATCCACCTGGCTGCAAAAGATTCGACGCAGACTGCGCCCCGCTTCGGCGGGCGTTGGAATCATGCTCGTCGCAGCCTTGCTCCTGCTCATCGTCGAGGGTCTCATCGTCAGCGATATCAACCGCGACCGTGACCGCGCAGTCGAAAGCCTTGAAGCCGACGCACGTCGCGCCACCGAAACCAAGGCCCGGGAGCTGTCGCAGGTCCTGACCGATCTGTACATCACCACACGCACGATCGCCATGCTGCCGGCCGTGCGCAAGCCGGAAGCCAGGAACCGGGCTACGGCGTCGGAGGATGTCGTCGATGAAGGGCGCTTCCAGGCGCGCGACGCGGAGACCGTGACGCAGCTTTACCTGCACCTGGCCGACGTGCTGTCGGTGTCCGAGGCCTACATCGTCTACGACGACTTCCATCCGGAGCGGGGCGAGGTCCCGTTCCTGATGTTCGACTCGCTGATCGCCAATCGCTTTCGTCGGCTGACCGACGGCGGCCAGGGCGTGGTGCGCAAGAACTCCGGGCCAGACCTGCCTGAGGAGGTCGAGTCGCAGGAATACGTGCAGCTCGTGGACCAGCTCAATCGCTTCCGGCACGACAACCCGACACTGCCACCGATGGCTCCCCACGGGGTCGCCAGCTT
>CANBSV010000123.1 GCA_947372225.1 Burkholderiales bacterium
CTTGAGCGCCTTGTGTCAGCGGGCTATCTCGTCGAGCAAGGCGACGAGCATGTCTTGACCGAGCGGGCCATTGCTGCTGGGGCGGTGAAGGTGGACAAGAGCCGGTTCGGGCCGTACTTTTTGTGGCCGGAGTCCATCGAGTTCTGAGGCCGGTGCTCATTCCCTGACATTCCCCTGTTAACAGGCCCCGCACCGAGACCGGTTCGCTCGTGACTGCTTCCACCTCCAGTCAGACAGAGCCCTTCCCTGTGAGGGGCCCTTTTTTTCGGGCCTGCACATGACGGCCGCGACAGTGTCTGCGTGACGAGCGCCCGACCCTGACCCACCTACTTCTTCGAGCGATGCACTGCCGCGATCACCTTCGCGATGGCCTCGAATTCGGCCATGTGCGCGCAGGTTGATCGGGTGACCAAGGCAATGGTGCGTTCGGGCGCGGGCGGCGCCAGCGGGCGGGATTTCAAGGCCAGGTTGTCGAGCAATCCACTGTGAACCGCCAACTCCGGCAACAGGGCCACGCCCATGCCGGAGGCCACCATTTGCACCAGGGTCAGCAAGCTGGTGGCCTCGATGCCGTCCACGCTGGCCACTTCCCTCGCACCGCACGCCGCTAGGGCGTGATCGCGCAGGCAATGCCCTTCTTCGAGCAACATCAAACGCTCGGTCCATTCGCTGCTGAGCTGGATGGCGCGGCCGGTGATGGTCGGGTCTCGCTCCAGTCCCACCAGCCAGAACCTGTCTTTGTAGAGCGGCAGCACCCGCAGTTCATCGGTTTCGTACGGCAGCGCGATCAAGGCGAAATCGAGCTGCCGGTTGCGCAACCGCTCGAGCAGGCGAGCGGTCAGGTCCTCGCGCAGCGCCAATTGCACCTGGGGAAACTTCTCACGCAGTGCCGGCATCACCGTGGGCAGCACGAACGGCGCAATCGTGGGAATGACGCCCAGTCGCAACTGCCCCTGCATGGGACGTGAGGCGTCTGACGCGAATTCGCTCAGGTCTTCTGCGGCGGCCAGCACCTGGCCTGCCCGGGTCACCACCTCCATACCCACCGCAGTGAGGGCCACGGTCTGTTTGTCGCGCTCCACCAGTTGGACGCCCAGCGTCGACTCCAGATCCTTCAGCCCGGCGCTCAGCGTGGATTGGCTCACGAAGCACGCTTCGGCTGCACCCGTGAAGTTCAGATGCTCGGCCAGCGCGAGCAGATAGCGCAGTTGTTTGAGCGAGGGCAGGGCGGCCATCGGATCTATCTTTGCAGATGATTGATCGATATTTCAGATTGAATTGATCGAAATTATCCGTTAGACCGATTGATCGACGAGCATAAGAATTCATTCCATCGCAACCCACCCAACCCCCAAGGAGCTGAAAAATGGCACGTCCCGAGATCAAGACCTACCAGAACCTCGAAGCCGCTTTCGCCGGCGAGTCGATGGCCCACATCAAGTACCGCTACTTCGCCAAATTGGCCCGCGCTGCGGGTGACGAGGACACGGCGCGCATCTTCGAGCAGACCGCCGATCAGGAAGTGATGCACGCCTTCGGCCATCTCGACTTGCTCTACCCGGCCGCTGAAATCACGCCCGCCAAGGCGCTGCAAATTGCCATCGACGGTGAAACCTACGAGTACACCGAGATGTATCCCGGCTTTCGCAAGACCGCCGTCGAAGAAGGCGAAGCCGCCGCTGTGGCCGAGATCGATGGGCAGATCGGCGAATCCAAGGCCCACGCCGCGCAGTTCAAGGCCGTGCTGGAAAAGGCGGCCAAACGTTTCGCCGCCTTGGCCAAGGTCGAAGAGCGTCACGCCGGCCACTACCAGAAGGCACTCGACGCCATCAATTCCTGAGCCCGCTCACCCTGATTCACAGATTCAATTTTTTGGAGAACACCATGAAAGTTTGGCAATGCGTTGTTTGCGGTTTCACCTACGACGAAGCCCAAGGCCTCGTTGACCACGGCATCGCAGCCGGCACCCGTTTCGCAGACATCCCGGCAGACTGGGAATGCCCCGACTGCGGCGTGTCCAAGGCTGACTTCGAGATGGTCGAGATCGGCTGATCGAGCGGCACCGTGCGATGCATCACCCTGTGGCCAGGTGCTGCCGCAGAAATGCCAACAGCACCTGGTTGCGCTGCAGTCGCATCCGCTCAGAGGTGGCGACCGCGCTGATGAGTGAGCCGAACTTGGACTGCGGCGCCCAGGCTGGCAGCACGCGCACCAGGCTTCCCTCGGCCAGACCGTCCTGGCACAGGTAGTCGGGCAGCATGGCGATGCCCAGCCCGCCGCTCACGGCCGCGGTCACGGCCTCGGGGTTGTCGACGTGGTACCGGCTTTGCACGCGCACCCTGGCGATTTTTCCGGCGCGAGCCAACGCCCACAGGTCGTCGGAGGCTTCGCGCCAGTAGCTCAGGCAGTTGTGTCGAACCAGATCGGCAGGCCGCTGCGGCGTCCCGGCGTTGGCCAGATAGGCCGGGGCTGCGACCAGGGCCCATTCGACCATCGCCACGGGCTCGCTCATCAGCCCTTGCTGCGGCGTTGAGCTCCAGCGCAGCGCGATGTCGATGCGTTCGTAGGCGACATCGACCATGCGGTCGGTGAGCTGCAGTTCGACTTCGATCGCCGGGTGCATGAGCAGGAACTCGGGCAACTTCACGGCCAGCACGCGCTGTCCCCACGACACCGACGCTGACAAGCGGATGCGCCCGGTCAGCTCTGAGCGCAGCGCCCGCAGCCGCTCTTCGCCCGCGCTCATCTCGGCCAGGGCGCGTCGCGCGAACTCGGCATAGGCCTCGCCCGCCGGCGTGAGCGCAATGCGCCGCGTGCTGCGTGCGAACAACGTCGCACCGACCAGTTGCTCGAGCTGCGCCACGCGCTTGCTCACCATGCTCTTGCTCACGTCGAGTTCCAACGCCGCACGGCTGACGCTGGCGCAGTCGGCCACTTTGACGAACGCAGCAAGCATGTCCGATGAGATGGTCATTGTTTCCAAATTGGATACAAAGCGTTCGCATTGGAGCAGCTGCCTTTTCTCGCGTCAACGCCTAGAGTGAAGCACTCGAACACCGCCGAATCCCGCAGGCAAATTCATGAGCGTTCACATGCACACCGATCCCATCACCGGCGTTGGTCGCAAGACCTGTCAGAAGTCCGTGCGCGCGACGATGCGCTACACCGTGGACAACGGCGTCGCGCCGGATTACTACTTCTACGATCCCGATCCGTCGGTCACGCTGAACCCACCGGGCACCGACCTGCGTGAGGTCGAGATTCACGACGCATGGCCGCGCGTTGCCGGGTTGTCGGTCGATCGCGAGGGGTTCGAGTTGCACGATTTCGCGGTGCGCTTCGAGCGGTTCGAGGACGGCGCATCGATCCGGGCCGGCTTCTACCCGCAGGTCATTGATTTCGTGAAACAGCACACCGGCGCGCGGCGCGTCGTGGTGTTCGACCACACGATCCGCAAGCGTTTGCCCGCCGACCTGCAGCGGCAGACCACTGTGCAACGCCCTGCCGTGATGCTCGTGCACAGCGACTACACGCCGCAAAGCGCGCCACAGCGCGTGCGCGATTTATTGCCCGGGGACGCACAAGAGTTGCTCGAAGGGCGGGTCGCGTTTTTCAATGTCTGGAAGCCCTTGTCCCAGCGCGTGGAGGAGTTGCCGCTGGCGATGATCGAAGCACAGACACAGGATGACGCCGACCTGTTGCGCATGGACCTCAAATACCGCGAGCGCACCGGCGAGATCTACGTGATGCGCCATTCGCCCCGGCACCGCTGGTCCTACTTTCCCCGCATGGAAGCCAGCGATGCCCTGCTGTTGAAGACCTACGACTCCGAAGCCGATGGACGCGCGCGTTTCATGGGGCACAGCGCCTTTGAGGACCCGACGACGCCACCGGATGCACCCAAGCGCGAGAGCATCGAGGTGCGCACCATGGCGTTCTTCTGAGCGACGGCTTGCGCATCGGGGGCCACGTCGCGCCGCGCGCGGACATGGGCTTCGGCCCATTCGAAGGGCTTCAGAGCGAACGCTGATCCCGTCCCGGCTCGCGAATTTTCAACCGCCGCAAATACCTGGCCGAAGCTGCTCAGGTGCGCCGGTGGCTGACCGATAGATCCATGGTGATCAGCGAGGACAGGGCCAAGCCGCCCGTGGCCCGCGCACAGCCCGCCACTCAACCCCATCGAAGGAGTACCGCGATGTTTGACCTCTGGACCCTCAAGAAGCGCTTGACGCTGACGTTCGCGGCGATCCTCGCGCTCACAGGCGTGCTGATGGGCATTGCCCTGTTGAACAACAGCAAGTTGCGCGAGACGGTCAACTGGAACACGCACACCTACCTGGTGCTGGCCGAGTCCAACAGCATGCTGCTGAACATGGTCAACATCGAGACCGGCATGCGCGGCTTCGTGGCTGGCGGTAACGAGAATTTCCTGGAGCCCTTCACCCAGGGAGAAAAGGCGTTCAACGTGGCCTTCGACAAGGCCAAGTCGCTGACCTCGGACAACCCGGTGCAGCAAGGCCGCCTGGACAAGATGCTGGCCAGTCACAAGCAGTTCATGGACGTCGCCAACAACCTGCTCACGGTGCGCCGCAACGTCACTGTGGGCAAGGAGCCGCTGGACGATCTGCTGCGCGAGTTCAGCGCCGGCAAGGACAAGGCCGCCATGGACGCCTTTCGCGCCGAGGTGGCCGACTTTGCGAAGGCTGAGCAGGATCTGTTGGTCGTGCGCTCGGCCGCACTCGATTCGACCATGTCGGCCACCGACGCCACGCTGCTGTTCGGCGGTCTGGTCCTGTTTGCCATGACGGGTGCGCTCGGCCTGGTGCTGACACGAAGCGTTTTCCGCCAACTCGGCGCCGAACCCAGCGTGGCTGCGGCCGCTGTGGACGCAGTGGCTCAGGGCGATCTCACGTTCCACATCGCGGTGCGCCCGGGGGACACGCACAGCCTGCTGGCTGCGCTGGCCCGCATGCGCGACAGCCTGGTCTCCGTCGTGACCGCCGTGCGCGGAAATTCCGAGTCTGTGGCCACGGCCAGCGCCCAGATCGCCCAGGGCAACCAGGACCTGTCCGGCCGCACCGAACAACAGGCGAGCGCGCTGCAGCAGACCGCAGCCACCATGGAAGAACTGGGTTCGACCGTGCGCAACAACAGCGACAGCGCCAGGCAGGCCAATCAGCTGGCGCAGGGCGCCTCGGTGGTGGCGGCGCGTGGCGGCGAAGTCGTCGGGCAGGTCGTCACCACGATGCAAGGCATCAACGACAGCAGCCGCCAGATCGGCGAGATCATCAGCGTGATTGATGGCATTGCCTTCCAGACCAACATCCTGGCGCTGAACGCTGCAGTGGAAGCCGCGCGAGCCGGCGAACAGGGCAGGGGCTTCGCGGTCGTGGCCTCCGAAGTGCGCAGCCTGGCCCATCGCAGCGCCGAAGCCGCCAAGGAGATCAAGACGTTGATCGGCCGCAGCGTTGAGCAGGTCGAGCAGGGCACGGCGCTCGTGGATCAGGCCGGCCAGACGATGGGCGAGATCGTCGCGTCGATCCGGCGCGTGACCGACATCGTTGGCGAGATCAGCGCGGCCAGCGTCGAGCAAAGCTCGGGCGTGCAGCAAGTCGGCGAGGCCGTCAGCCAGATGGACCAGGCGACGCAGCAGAACGCGGCGCTGGTGGAAGAAAGCGCGGCCGCCGCTGAAAGCCTCAAGACCCAGGCCGAGCAACTGGTGCAAGCCGTGGCCGTGTTCAAGCTGTCGCGACAGGAGGGTTCAGGCAGCCGCTCAGGTGCCGGGGCCGCAGCGGCGAACGCACCCAAGCTCGAGCGTCGCAGCCCGGATCGGTCCAAGAACATCACCCGACCACAGTTCAAGGCCAAGCCGGTGGTTGCACTCGCACAGACCGCCCCGTCTGCCAGCACGTCGGTCCACACCGGCACCGACGACTGGGAGTCGTTCTGAAGGTGCAGCGCCACGTCGCACCGCGGGGTTGATTGCGGCCGTGCTCCCTGCCTCGAAGCGGTCAAACGGACACGCCGGGCAGGGCTGCAAGCCGGGTTTGCCAAAGCCCCGTTTTCTGGAGTGTCTGCGTTGCGGGCGATGTGAAGCGCTGCGGTTTTGACCCGCCCCGAAGGCGTGGGACGAGCTTCAAGGTGACCCACGCATTTCGGGACGTCTTTGCCTAGGCCTTGGGTTCAGCCGCCGCCTTTCGACTCCTGCGCCAGAACCACACGAGGATGCCAACGACCGCGGGCGTCAGGGCGGTCTCATTTTCAACGTTGATGACCTTGCCGGGAACGATCTGCGCCTCGTGCCCGAACGCCCATCCAGGATTCCTGCAGACTGAACTTGGCTATTTGACGGTCACCTCGATGGTCTTGCTGAGTTGTTCGCCATAGGACTGGTGTGCCCCGTTGGCAAATTGCAGGGTCAGCCGATAGGTGCCGGGCGGCAGTGAAATCTCGGTCTCTGTTTGCCCCTTGCCAAAGTGCTTGTGGGTTTCATCTGCCGGGATGCGTTCCCCCGCAGGCACTGACGCCGCATTGATCAGCAAATGATGGTGTCCCGTGTTGGGAGTCATGTCGCCCGCGGGTGCCACAGCCATGTCCTTGACAGAGAACACCACCTTGAAAGGGCTCGTCAACTGAGCACCATCCTGAGGTTGAACGAAATCGACCGACTGCGCGCTGGCGTGGAGCGACACGAAGGAGGCAAGGCCCAAAACGAGGGTTGAAATGAGTTTCATGTTGGTTCTCCGGAAGTGGCGA
>CANBSV010000124.1 GCA_947372225.1 Burkholderiales bacterium
GCAGCACCGCCACCGGCAGCCAGGGTGCCGCCATCACACCCGCCGTGCCGCCCACTCGAGGTGGATTCATGTGCCGGCGCCGCTCACGGCATCACCGAGCCGCCGTTGGGGCCCAGCACCTGGCCGCAATAAAAGCGCGACAGATCGGACATCAAGAACAGCACCGTCGCGGCGATCTCTTCAGGCGCGGCAAAGCGGTGCTGCGGGATGTCGAGCTCCTTTTCGATCCACTCGGCGCTCATGTGTTCGATCGACAGCATCGCGGTGGCCACCGGCCCCGGGGCGACCGCGTTGACGCGGATGCGCGGGGCGAACTCGCGCGCCAGCGAACGCGTCAGGCCGATGACGCCCGCCTTGGCGGTGCAGTACGGCGCAAACTGCTCGCGACCCAACAGGCCCAGATCGGAGGCGATGTTGACGATCACGCCGTCGCCGCGCAGCACCATGCCCGGCAGCACGGCGCGACACATCAGGAACACCGATTTCAAGTCGGTGTTGAGCATGCGGTCCCAGTGCTCCTCGGTGGTTTCGAGGAAGGGCCGGTCGTCGATGATTCCGGCGTTGTTGAGCAGCGAGTCGATCGGGCCGAGCTCACGCTCGACGTCGGCAACCATGCGCGTGACATCCGCCGCGCGGGTCACGTCGGCCTCGAAGGCCTGGGCGCGCGCGCCACGCGATTGCAGCAGCGCGACCACCTCGGCGGCCTCGTCGGCACGCGCCAGGTGATTCACGGCCACGGTCGCACCGGCGCGGCCACACGCCAGTGCGGTGGCGCGTCCGATGCCGCTTGCCGCACCGGTGATCAACACCACACGGCCGGCGAGCGACAGCGTCATGGCGCCGGGGGAAGTGTCTGGAGCGGCCATCAGTTCATCACCTCGCCATGGCTCGCGCTGATCGCCTGGCCGGTCAGTGAGCGAGCGTCGTGGCTGGCCAGGAACAAGAACACGCCGGCGATGTCGCTGGCTTCGAGCATGGTCGGGTTGGCCTGCCGCGACAGGATGTCGCGTTCGACGTCCGCCTCGCTGCGGCCCTGGGTCAGCGCCATGCTGGTGAGCGAGCGCAGCGCGGCGTCCGTGCGGATCCAGCCCGGGCACACCGCGTTGACGCGGATGCCCTGCGGCGCGAGCTCCCAGGCCAGCGAACGGGTCAGGCCGATCACCGCGTGCTTGCTGGCCACGTAGGCCGAAAAATCGGCCACGCCGGTCAGGCCCCAGATCGAGGACTGGTTGATCACGCTGGCGCCCGAGGGCATCAGCGGCAGCAGCGCGCGCGTGAGTCGCACCATGGTGCCCACGTTGTTGTCGAGCAGCGCCGACCAGCGCGCCGCACCCGTGGGCGTGGCATCGGCCAGCGGCGTGGGGTATTCGACGCCGGCGTTGTTGACCAGCACATCGACGCGGCCGTGGCTGGCGCGGACGGCCTCAACCAGCGTGTGCACATCGTCGTCGCGGCCCAGATGGCACGGCAGCGCGGTCACGTCGGCGCTTTGGGCCCAGGCCTCGGCCAGGCGAAACAGGGCGACGGAGTCTCGGTCGGTGACCACCAGCCGCACGCCCTGGGCCATGAAGGCCTCGGCCAGCGCGCGACCGATGCCACCGGCCGCGCCGGTGAGCACCACCACCAGACCATTCAGCCCGTGGCTGGACGCACGCGGCAAGCCTGCAGCGGCGACCATGTCAAACCGCCGTCAGAAAGGACACGCCGACCGCGCCGACAAAGCCATCGGCCCGCCCGGCCACGCTCGGATCAAGCACCTGGCCGTAGTCGCCCGACAGCACGCGGGTGAGGCGGTGCTGGTGATAGGCCTTGAGCAGCTGGCTCACCGGCACCACCTGCCGGTAGTCGTCGCCGTAGAGCTCGCGGTGATAGGCGGGCAGCCGGTGCCACGCCACCGTGGGGCGCTCGTGGTGGGCGTTGTGGTACCCGAAGTTCATCCACATCAGGTTGAGCCAGAAGTTGTCCAGCCCGAACACGTTGCTGTAGGTGTTGGCCTGTTCGTAGGCGCGGTCGCGCACCTTGTCGTCGGGAATGGGCGCGTCGCCGAGGATCGGGTACGAGTCGTAGGTGTGCTGAAAGCAATCGGCAAAGCGCAGCACGGTGACAAACACCAGGTAGGCGGCGAAGTAAAGCGCCAGCGCCTTGGGCGAATACCAGCCCAGCGCGGCGAAGGCTCCCACGCGCAGCACGGCGATGGCCACGATGCGCCACGACGACGCCACGTCGCCGCTCTTGAAGGGTTTGGCGATCACGAACCCGCGCATCAGGAACTCGACCGCCGGAAAGTACGCCCACTCCAGGGCCACCACGCTGCCGCGAAACCACGCGGGTGCGGCCAGCAGGAAGGCTCGCGAATCGAAGGTGATCACGTCGGCGCGCTCGACGTGGTGGCGCATGTGCTTGCGCCGCAGATCGGCAAACCGCGCGTAGCAGCTGCCGTTGATCCAGGTCATCAGCGTGCCCCAGCGCTCGTTGGCCGGGGCACTGCGAAAGATCGCCAGGTGTGCGAACTCGTGGATGTAGTACGCCGACCAGATGAGCGTCAGCGTCACGAGCAAGAAACCGATGGCGTTGAGCACCCATGACGGCGAGGTCAGCGCGACCACGCCGAACCCATAACCCAGCAGGGTGAAGGCCAGTGCCGCGATGTTCGGCGCGGCGCCGTCAGGGGTACGGAACATCAACGGCTCACTTCTTGGTCAGCGCGGTGACGAACTGGGCGTCGATGGTGGCTTCGGTGGCGGGGATCGTGGTGATCTGGCCCTTGGCCTTGAGCAACTGGCCGATGACCTCACCGCTGCCGTAGTACGAGGTGGTCTCGGTCGACTTCACGAACGCCTTGGGCATCTCGGCCAGCGGGATGTTGTACACGCCGGTCATCTGCTCCTTGACTTCCTTGGCCGACACGCCGAGCACCTTGCCGATGATCTTGGCCGACTCGTCAGGCTTGGCCTTCATGTAGGCCATGCCATCGAGGTAGGTCTGGATGATCCCGTCGATCTCGGTCGGCTTGGCCTTGATGACCTTCTCGTCGAACACCAGCACGTCGGCGATCAGGCCGGGCGCGTCCTTCGAGGAGAACACCACCTTGAACTTCTTGCCGCCGCCCTGGCTCACGATCTGCGACAGGCTCGGCTCGTAGGTCACGCCGATCAGCATCTGGCCCGAGGCCATCGCAGCAGGCACCGCCTCTGGGGTCATGTTGACCGCCACGATGTCCTTGTCGGTCAGGCCATTGGTCTTGAGCGCATACGACAGCAGGAAGTCCGAAGGCGACAGCGGGTTGAAGCCCACTTTCTTGCCCTTGAAGTCAGCCACCTTGGCGATGCTCTTGTCGGCCACGATGGCGTCACCGCCATTCGAGTAGTCGATGGGCATCACGACCTTTTGCGCGTGGCCGGCAGCCACCTGTCCGACCACCTGGTCGTAGGTCAGCATGCCGCCATCCACCGCGCCGCTGGCGATGGCCGACGGGATCAGCGCCGGGTCGGTGAACATCTGCAGCGTGACCTTGAGGTTGTGCTTCTTGAACAGGTCGAGCTTTTCAGCCACGTAGAACGGGCCGTAGCCGATCCACACGACCGTGCCGATCTTCATCGACGTGACACCAGCGGCTTGGCTGGTGAGGGCGAACACGCCCAGCGCAATGCCCGCCAGCGGCTTCTTCAGGGAAGCTCCGAGGCGGGTCAACAGCGGCTGTGACGTGCGGAATGGGGACTTGGACGCGCGAACGAAGGCAGATGTCATGGCGAGGGCTCCAGGTGAATGAGAAACGGGCGCAGGAGAAGACGTGTCGAACGCGTCAATCTCCCGGGCTTTTGTCCCTCCGTGGAGCCCCGGCCACCACCGCTTGCGCGACGACCGCCTGAGCCGGGTCACTCTCGGACCAGCACCGGCATCGCTGCCGATCGGAACCCTAGTGACCCTGAGTGAGAGGAGATGCGCATGCAACAAAACACACGAAACCGCTCCACCTGCACGCAGTACCGAGCAAGCCACGTGCCAGCTGCGCGGGCCCCGCGCCGCACCACATTGAAGCGGCGCTCGGGGGGTCAGCCTCGAGTCAGGGCGCCGTGAGGCCACGGGAGCGCCGCTTGATCCATCGCAACGGACCGAGGAGGTTCAATCGGTCCAGCAACTGGTGCCTGGCACGCTGCACCAAGATGCGCAGGACCCAGGCATCGTCGGGCCAGACCCGCCAGCAGGCGTAGCGGTTGGTCAGCACCTCCCACAGTCGCAGGCGCAAGGGATACGCCAGCGTGATGCGCTCGGGTGGCTGCTCGCCGACGTGGGCAGACGCAAGCGACGTCGGCCCGGCGCCGAAATGGTGGCGAATCCGCAGCGCAGGGTCATCGCCGTAGTACCTGGGGTAGTCGACCCACACCGTGGGGCGCATGTCGGCCTCGAAGTAGTAGCGCTTGCCATCGGCCGCGCATTCGATGCAGCTGATGTTGGCGAATCCATGGGCACCCAAAGCGGCACCCAGCCGCGTCAGCTCATCGACGATGGCCGCATCGGAGCTCGCGCGCGGGCTGAACTCGCGAACGCTCGAGGGCGAGAACTCACCGTCGTGCTGCAGCCGAAGGGCCTTGGCGTACCCGAAATGCACCAGCCTGGCGTCCTGGTAGAAGGCCTCGATCGCAATCAGCCGCCCCTCGACGTGTCGCTGCAAGACCGCCGGGAAAAAGCCGAAGGGCTGCGGCAGCGCCTGGAACTGCTGCTCGTGCAGCAACTTGAACGTCTGCGAGCCACCGTTTGAAAAATCGCCTTTCAAGATGAGCGGAAAGCCCATCTTGCGCACGGCAATCGCCAGCTCATCCGCATGGCGAACCGGCGCGAAGTCAGGTGTCGTGATGCCATGCGCGGCCAAGGTTTCGGACAGCCCGATCTTGGACGACAGGTGACGAAAGTCGAGCGCGCTGGTCACTGGCAGCAGCCGCAACTTTTCTTCGTCCGACAAAGCGGACTCCAGGATCTGCCGGATGGTCTGGTCGTCGGTGAGCACCACCAGCTGATACGCGCACTGCCGGATGGCCAGCGCAGCGTGCTGCACGACGCTGGCCGCATCGCGGGCCCAGACAAACCGCTCGATGGCCGGGTGGCCGCGCAACACCTTGCGCTTGCCGATGAAGTCGATCGTGAACCCGGCGGACCGCAAAACGCGCAGCACCGGCAGCGCGAGTTCCAGGGTGCTGCCGATCATCAGGGCACGCGAAGGTGCGGGGGTTGTCATGCTTCGGGCGTGTCGAGGCGGGGCGCCGCACCTTAACCGCTCGCAGCGCGCATGGCCGGCACGCGCCGGCAACGCGCCACAGGCTCTGCGTCAGCCCGGCGTGGCCAGATGCGCGCGCCAGCCGCCCAGCGCGGTGATGTCGCGGGCGTCGGCCGCGGCGTGGCTCTCGCACACGAAGCCCTGCACGCTCGTGCCGTCTTCGAGCAGCACGGTGCCTATCCCCAGCGGCTCGGGGATACCGGCCACGAACGAGCCGAACTCGCGCGCAGGCAGCTCCCACACCTCGAGTTCGATGGCGCCACCGCCTTCGGCCACACGCACCATGCCCGGACGAAACGGCGGGCCGCCCGGCAGCGCATAGAACTTGTAGAGCGGCGCGCTGCGCACCGTGCGCACCAGCGCTCCACCACGCTGGGTGAGCTGCCAGTTCAGCGGCAAGCCGCTCAGGTGGGCGCCGCACACGGCCACCTGAACCTGCCCCGAAGGGAACGGTGTGGTGTCAGGCCACACCGCCGCCAGATGCGGCGCGTGTGGCGTGGCGCCCACGGTGGACACGCTGCCCGCGTGCAGCCGTGCGGCCAGTGTGAGCAGCGGTAGGTCCTGGCCGCAGCGACCGATCAGCGTGACGCCGTGCGGCAAGCCGCGCGCGGGTCCATCGACCGCAAAGCCCACCGGCACCGCCACGGCCGACAAGTCGAGCAGATTGACGAAGTTGGTGTAGTGGCCGAGTTGCGAATTGAGCGCGATCGGGTCGGCCTCGACCGCGGCGATGGTGTGGATGGTCGGCGCTGTGGGCACCACCAGGCAGTCGATGTCGCCCCAGGCGGCGCGCGCCGCCTGCTCGAGCGCCTTCAGGCGGTACAGCGCGGCAAAGGCATCGGCCGCGCTGATGCGCCCGCCGGCCTCGGTGATGGCCCGCGTGACCGGGTGCAGCGACTCGGGCCGGGTCTCGATGAATTCGCGGATCGCCGCATATCGCTCGGCCACCCACGGGCCTTCGTAGAGCAAGGTGGCCACGCTGCGAAACGGCGTCAGGTCGATCTCGACCGGCGTGCCGCCCAGCGCGATCAGCAGGCCCACCGCCTGAGAGAAATGCGCCAGGCCCTGAGCGTTGCCATAGAACTCGAGATCGTGCCCACGCGGCACGCCGAAGCGAAACGCGCCTGCGCCGAAGTTGCGCCCGTGCGGCGGCAGGCTGCGCGAATAGGCATCTTGCGGATCGGGGCCTTGCGCGGCGGCCAGCACCGCGGCGGCATCGGCCGCGGTGAGCGCGAACACCGACACGGTGTCCAGCGTGCGGCACGCCGGCACCACGCCGGTGCTGGGCAAGCGCCCCAGGCTGGGCTTGAGGCCGATCAGGTTGTTGAACATCGCCGGCACGCGCCCCGACCCTGCGGTGTCGGTGCCCAGCGAAAAACTCGCAAGCCCCAGCGCCACCGCCACGGCCGAGCCCGACGACGAGCCGCCCGACACGA
>CANBSV010000125.1 GCA_947372225.1 Burkholderiales bacterium
GCCAGGTGAGCCACATGATCCCGGCCGACCGGGATGCTCGTGGTGCGCCAATGCCGACCGTCGAGTTCGCACAGATCGGGCGCAAGCGTGGTGTCGACACGAGCCAGATCACGCAAACCACCGCTGCCGGCCGCCTTGACCACGGCCTCCTTGCGCGTCCACACCTCATAGAACCGTCGTGCGCTTCGGCCTGACCACATCCGCTCGGCTTCGCTGAGATACAAACGGAAATCCCTCGCCACCATGCGGCCCAGGCGCTCGACATCGACGCCCACCGAACCACAGCACGACACGGCACACACGATGCGTCCATCGCTGTGCGAGATGCTGAAGTCGACTGGCAGATCGAGGGCGGGTCGCGACTGCGGGCGATAGCGCAGCGAGGCCAGAGCATTCGCGGTGTAGCCCAACCCAACGAGCCCGGCGATCAAAAGCCGGCTTGCGATCAGGGAGCGGTGTCGGTCCCGGTCGTCTGGCCAATCGCTGATTTCGGCTTGCCGCGGCGGCGGCAGATCGGACATCCATCGGGCTTCAAGCCGAGGGGAGACAACGAACTCCGTTGCGATCAAAACCTGTACGGACATGGACGCTGCTCAGTGTCGTCGCGTGAGACACTCGCCGGCTCTCAAGACTGAGAACATTATGGTTCAGCAAGTGTTGGCCCCCGGCCCGCAACAGCGCCACGACCTGGACGCCAACGACGAAAGCCTGCCAGTGCTGCAAGACTTGATGCAGCGCTATGGCGACACCTGTCGAGTGACATCGGTCAGCGGTGCCCACGACAGCTTGGTCATCCACAACACCGACGACATCCGCCATGTCCTGCTGGGCAATCGCGGCAACTACATCAAGGGTCTGGCCTTGAACCGGGTTCGCGTGCTGCTCGGCAACGGGCTGATGGCCAGCGAAGGTGAGTTGTGGACGAGGCAGCGCCGCATGGTGCAACCGGCCTTTCAGACCCAGGTGATTCGCGGCTTTGCACCGATGATGCAGCGTGCCAACGTCGAACTCATGGAACGGTGGACTGATCACGCGACCCGAGGTGAGCCCATCAACCTCACGCGCGATTTGAGTGAACTCTCGCTCAACATCGTGCTGCGGGCCCTGTTCAGCACGGACCTCGAACGGCTGATCGAGGCTCAGGGGTCCAGTCCGTTCGATCTGCTGACACGCGAAACCCGACGCGACCTCGCGTTCGCTGCCCAGTTCAGGGCCCTGGCGCACCTGGTACGCGCCATGATCGCGTCCAGGCGCAAAGAAAACCGCATCGAGATGGACCTGCTGTCCACGCTGATGGAAGCGCGAGACCGTGACAGCGGTGATCCCATGCCCGACCGTGCCCTGGTTGACGAAATCATGACCTTGATCGTCGCCGGGCATGAAACCACCGCCAGCACGCTCAACTGGACCTGGTACCTGCTGTCGCAAAACCCTGACGTGGAGGCACGGCTGCATGCGGCCATAGCCGATTCAGTGGCGCTACGCCCGGAAGAGCCCGAGACTGAAATTGCCTACGTGGAGCAGGTGCTGCAGGAATCCATGCGGCTGTACCCGGCGGGGTGGTTGCTCAGCCGCCGCGCCGTCGGCGACGACACACTGGGTGGTTATCACGTGCCGGCCGGCACCGAGGTTTTCATTTGCCCTTACCTGCTGCACCGGCACAAGGCGCACTGGGATCAGCCCGAGACTTTTGACCCCGAACGCTTCACGTCCCAGGCCGTCGAGGCGCGCGACCGGTTCGCCTATCTGCCGTTTTCGGCGGGGCCTCGGTACTGCATCGGCACCACATTCTCGATGGCCGAGATGACGATGCACCTGAGCATGGTGGCGCAACGATTCCAATTTCAATATTTAGGCAGTGAACCCCCTTTGGCTGAGTTCCAGATCAACCTGCGCACGCGGCAAGACCTTCACATGCGTCTCGTGGCGCGCTGAACAAAGAAAACGATGTCCCCATTCAAGACGCTCAATGCGATGCTGCCTCCCGATGCACGCGACGATCGCCACATCACGTTCATCGATGGTGAACGCGACCAGCGCACGTTGAGTTTCAGGCGACTGCGACAGCGCGCGCTCGGCGCGCTCGGCGCTTTGCAGCGGCTCGGGCTCTCCCGCGGAGATACGTTGATCCTGTATCTGAGCGACAACGAGCGCTTCCTCGAGATGTTCTGGGCCTGCCTGCTCGGCGGCATCGTGCCGGTACCGCTGGCTCCTGGCAGCAATGACGAACATTGGCTCAAGCTGCTGCGCGTGTTCGCGCAGCAGGGTCAGGCCCCGGTGTGCATCGATGCGTCCTCGCTCGAGCGCTTCGATGCCTTTGTGGTCGCGCGGGACATGGGTGCGATGGGTGATGCGCTGCACGCGCGCACCGTCCTCGTGGGCGGCCTCGATTTGGCCGGCGAGACGGGCCAGCCGGTGCAGCCGGACCCGCAGGACATCGCCTTCATCCAGTACTCGTCCGGCTCGACCGGCGATCCCAAGGGCGTGCTGCTCACGCATCGAAATCTCACCATCAACACCGCGCAACTCGCCGCGGGTGCGGGCTACACGGACCGCGATTCGGTCCTGAGCTGGATGCCCTTGTCGCACGACATGGGCCTGATCGGTTTCCACCTTACCTTGCTGTCGGCCGGCGCGAGCCACGCAATCATGCGCACGGAGCTGTTCGCGCGGCGGCCCTTGCTGTGGCTCGAGCTGGCCAGCCAGCGGCGCTCGACGGTTCTTTGCTCGCCGAACTTCGGCTTTCAGCACTACCTCAGACAGTACGCCATCAAGCCGCCGCAAGGTCTCGATCTGTCTTCGATCCGGATGATCATGAACGGCGCTGAACCCATCTCGGCCGAGGTGTGCCGTCGTTTCGTCAGCACCATGGCGCCGCACGGCCTGAAGGCGCACACCATGTTCACCGTCTACGGTCTGGCCGAAGCGACCCTCGCGGTGAGCGTTCCTCGCCGGGAGGTTCCGGTTGAAACAGTGCTGCTCGACCGCTCGAGCCTGCACGTGGGTGAGCGGGTGCGCGACGCCGTGGCGCACAGCGGCCGGTCCGTCGAATTTGTCAAGGTCGGCCCGCCACTGCCGGGCGTCGAAGTCCGCATCGTGGACGATGCCGGCATCGTGCTGGGTGAACGCATGCTGGGCCATGTGCACATCCGCGGCGACAACGTCACGCAAGGCTATTACAAGGACGCCAAACGCACTGCCGAGTTGCGCTCGGCCGACGGCTGGTTGGAGACAGGGGACTTGGGCTTGCTGTGGGACGACCAACTCATCATCACCGGCCGGGCCAAGGACCTGATCATCATCAACGGCCAAAACCATTACCCGCACGACCTTGAGCGAATCGCGCAGGAGACTGTGGGCGTCGAGGCCAATCGCGTGGTGGCAGCTGGTGTGCGCAGCCCGACAGATGAAACCGAAGCGCTGGCTGTGTTCGTGCTGCACCGTGGCGCGCTCGTCGACTTCGTCCCGCTGGTTCTGGAGCTGCGTCGCACCATCTCCTTGCAGACCGGTCTGGCGGTCTCGTACGTTGTGCCAGTGCGCAACATTCCCAAAACCAGCAGCGGCAAGCTTCAGCGGTTTGCATTGGCTGAGGCGTTCGAGCAGGGGGATTTCGATGGCCCCCTGGCGGAACTCTCTGCACTGCTTGGTGTGAATGTGGCTGCGCAGCCCGACATGCAAGACGGGACACCGACGGCGCGCCGTCTGCGAGACATCTGCGCGGCCTTTGTCGCGGACCGCCCGGTGACGCCACAAACCAACCTGCTGGAAATCAACCTCAACTCGCTGAACCTGGCGCGCATCCACGAGGCGATCGACCGCGAATTTCCGCAACGCATTGAAGTGACCGATCTGTTCGAATACCCCACGCTCGAGCGGCTGGCGGACTTTCTCGATTCCCCGCGTGCGTGAAGGCCAGGTGCTTCGGAAAATTCGCTCCCCGCGAAAGCCTTGTTTCCCAGCCTGTACCGAGATATTTTCCGTAAAATGACGGTTTGATGGCATTGCCGAGAGCTCCCGATCTACCGTCCCGGTCAGTAGAAATCTTGCAAAAAAAGGGTGAGGGTTGAAAGCTTATTTGCGAGGCCGAAATGGCCGTCGGGGGCGCGTCGAGTGAACGTGACCGAATCTTCCCGAGCCAGCCCAACTCCTACCGCGAGCGGCGTGGCGTTGCTCAGCGCCGACTTTCCGACTCTGGCTGATGCCCTTGATTACGCCGCCAATGGCGACTCGGGCTTCAATTACTACGACGGTCGCGGCGCGTTGATTGCCGTGCTGACCTACCGTGAACTTCGTGAGCGCGCTGTCGAGATGGCGCGCCATTTGGCTCCGCTGGGGCGTGGGCAGCGTCTGGCCTTGGTGGCACACACGCACCCCGACTTCGCTGTCATGTTCTATGCGTGCCAGTACGCTGGACTGGTGCCAGTGCCGCTTCCAGCGGCGGTGCATCTGGGCGGGCGCGATGCCTACAGCCGACACCTGCGCCAACTGATGACCGACTGTCGGGCTGTCGCAGCATTCGCGCCGCCGGAATTCATGGGCTTCCTGCGCGAGGCCAGCGCCGGTCTTGCGTTGACGCTCGCGGGGACGTTGGATGAGTTTTTGGCCCTTCCGGCAACCGACGGTGTACCTGCGCGTTCACTGCCTGGCGACTTGGCTTACCTGCAGTACACCTCAGGCAGTACCCGCTTTCCGCGCGGCACCATGATCACGCAGTCGGCGGTGATGGCGAACCTCAAAGGCATCTTCAATCATGGCTTTTGCCTGACGCCGCTCGACCGCTTTTGCTCATGGCTGCCGTACTACCATGACATGGGTCTGGTCGGAATCGTTTTGGGCTGCGTGGCCACGCAGCGTTCCGTCGATTACCTGCCCACCCGCGACTTCGCGATGCGCCCTCGGCTTTGGCTCAAGCTGATGTCGATGAACCGCAGCACGATCTCTTTCAGCCCACCGTTTGGCTATACCTTGTGTGCCCGGCGTCTGCGTCCGGCGGACACGCAGGAGTTGGATTTGTCGGCTTGGCGTGTGGCCGGCATCGGCGCGGAAATGATTCACCCCGAAGCACTTCAGGAATTCGCCGCCGCAGTGGCCTCGGCGCGTTTCGATGACCGCGCCTTTCTTCCCTGCTACGGAATGGCAGAGTGCTCGCTCGCAGTCAGCTTCGCGCCCCTCGAACGTGGCGCACGCACCGATGTGGTCGACATGGAAAGGCTGGCGTTTGATGGCGAGGCCTTACCTGTCCCCGATGGCAATTTGACGATCAAGGGCAAGGCGTTCATCGATTGTGGCCGTCCCCTGCCGGGCTACGAGCTCGAGATTCGCGATGAGTCGGGTCAGCCGCTGCCAGAGCGGCGCTGCGGGCGCATCCATCTGCGGGGTGCCAGCATCATGTCGGGCTATTTCGGCAATGCCGAGGCGTCGCTCGAGGTGCTTTCGTCCGACGCTTGGTTGAACACCGGTGACATCGGCTATCAGGTCGACGGCTCGCTCTACATCACCGGAAGAGCCAAGGACCTGATGATCATCATGGGGCGCAACATGTGGCCTCAGGACCTCGAGTACCTGGCCGAACAACAGCCTGAGGTGCGACCCACCGACGCCTCGGCGTTTTCGATCCCTGACGAGGACGATGAAGAAACGGCGGTGCTGGTCGTTCAGTGCCGCGAGTCGGATCCGCAAAAGCTGATGAAGCTCACCGAACGTTTGCAGCAAGCCATTCATGCCGAGTTCGGTATCCACTGCCTGATTGAACTGGTGCCTCCTCACACACTGCCGCGCACGTCATCGGGCAAGTTGTCTCGCAGCACGGCGCGCAAGGAATTTCTCGAACGTCGCAGCCTGGAGGCCCAGGAAGCGCTTCGCAGCTTTTTGCCTGCAGACGCTCGTCGCAGTCAGGTGGTAGCGGAAAGGGCCGCGTCTTGAACTCCACGGCAAACAACGGCGTGGAACGGGATGGCCACTCCGATCTGACTGCTTCCGTGGAGGCAACCGTGCGCGAGGCGCTTGCCGTGATTCGTCCCGGAGCCGCCGCTCTGGGCGGTGATGAGGACCTCGCTCAGGCCGCTGACCTCGATTCGGCAGAAGTCATGGACCTGATCATGGAAATCGAGGACCGCTTGGACCTGTCCATCCCCGTGGAGACCACGGCGCAGGCCCGCTCCATCAATGAACTGTGCGCCGGTATCGTGCGGTTGAAGCGCAGCCTTTCGTGAGCTTGCTCAACAAGTTCGCAGCGCACCGAACGCTCCAGGCACGCCTGGCGGAGAGCAGTCGCGTGGCGCCGATTGCCAC
>CANBSV010000126.1 GCA_947372225.1 Burkholderiales bacterium
TACATGCGTAGCTGACTGATTTGGTTTTAAAGGTGATCACCGCGCAGCAGCACGCTGAAACCACCTCGATTCACTTAGTTTGATCCTGCACCGAATGACGCGGCGCAGGACGAGCCCATGTGTATGACTTCGCAGCTTTCGGGTATTACCCCTCAAACCCAGCCCATCGGCCAACTGTTGCGAAGCTCACCGGTTTTAAGCGGCGAGTGCGAACGTAGAGTCGTTTGCAGTTACTTTGTTTCCAGTGGTTTTACGAGCGAACTGGTGCTCGGCATGCCCTAGTCCAAATCCGAACCCACGTCGAAACCAGGTCGGTCCCAGAAGGAAGCAGTTTAGGCCATTGCCAACCATTGCAAGAGGTCTTGTGGGGTATCGGCGATGTGATGTGCGCCCCAGGCATGCACCGGCTCGCCCAGACCGATGTAGCCCCACTTCGCGGCGACGGTTCTCATGCCGGCGGCGCGACCGGCCTGCACGTCGCGCAGGTCGTCTCCCACATAAAAACAGCGCGTGGGATCGACCTGCATGCGTCGTGCGGCTTCCAGCAGGGGTTCGGGGTGCGGCTTGGCGTGCGGCGTCGAGTCGCCGCCGATCACCACCGCGGCGCGGTCGAACAACCCGAGAGCGCGCGACAGGGGATCGGCCAGCCGGATCGACTTGTTGGTGACGATGCCCCAAGGCAACGATCGCGATTCAAGCGACAGCAACAACTGATCCACGGCATCGAAAATCCGGGTGTCGCGCGTCATGCGCGATTCGTAGCGCGTCAGGAACTCGTCTCGAAGCGACTCGAAGGTTGCATCACCGGGCACGACCCCGAAGGCCTCGCCAACCAACCCGCGCGCGCCCGAGCCCACTGCCGCGCGCAACCGCTCGTAGGAAGCTTCGGGCAAACCACGGGCGCGCAACATGTCGTTGGCAGCGCCAGCAAGATCGGGAGCGCTGTCGATGATCGTGCCGTCAAGATCGAATAGCACCGCTTGAACGACCGGGTTCATGCGGGTTTACGGCAAGCGATCATGTAGTTCACGCTGGTGTCGCCAGACAACCAGTAGCGCCTCGTGAACGGGTTGTATTCCAGCCCGCACGCCTCGGTAACGACCAGGCCCGCAGCACGGCAGTGAGCCGCAAGCTCGCTCGGCTTGATGAATTTGGCGTATTCATGCGTGCCTTTGGGCAGCAGTTTGAGTACGTGCTCCGCGCCCACGATGGCAAACAAGAACGCCTTGGGGTTGCGGTTGATGGTCGAGAAAAACAGCCATCCATCGGGCTTGACCAACTTGGCGCAAGCCGCGACGACCAACGACGGATCAGGCACATGCTCGAGCATTTCCATGCACGTGACCACGTCAAACGCGCCCGGTGCCTCCCCAGCCAACGTCTCGGCCGAAATTTCTCGGTACTGGATACCTGCGGTGCCTGCCTCCAGCGCATGCAAGGACGCCACCCGCAAAGCCTTGGATGCCAGATCGATTCCCAGAACGTCAGCCCCACGGCGGGCCATGGCGTCAGAAAGAATTCCGCCGCCGCAGCCGATGTCGACAACACGCTTTCCGCGAACGGATGCCCGCTGATCAATCCAATCCAGACGCAAGGGATTGATCTGGTGCAGCGGTCGAAACTCGCTTTCAGGATCCCACCAACGGTGGGCCAGTTCGCTGAATTTTGCGATTTCCTGGGGGTCAACGTTGTCTGCCATTTTCTCGCTCTCCAAAGAAAAACCCCGCCGTAGCGGGGTTATTCAAACGCTGGATGGAACCCGTTATTTCTTGGTTCCCACAAACTCAATCTCCACGCGACGGTTCTTGGCGCGGCCTTCGGCAGTCTTGTTATCAGCCACAGGCTGCTTCTTACCCTTGCCTTCGGTATAGACGCGATTCTTTTCAACGCCCTTTGCCACCAGGTAATCCTTCACGGCTTCGGCCCGGCGCACAGACAGTTTGTCGTTGTAGGCATCCGTGCCCACCGAGTCGGTATGGCCGACAGCGATGATCACCTCCAGATTGATACTGCCCAACTTGCTGACGACGTCGTCCAACTTGGCCTTACCTTCTGGCTTGAGCACTGACTTGTCGAAATCGAAGAACGCATCGGCCGCGAAGGTCACTTTCTGGCTGACCGGGAAAGCAATCACTGGAGCGGCCACAGGGGCTGCCGGTGCGGCTTCAGCCGGGGCAGACGCTGGTTCCTCTGCAACCTTGGGGGCTGCCTTCGGCGCGCCATCGCAACCTGGCAGGGCGGTCGCTGGAGTCCAGTTGGCATCGCGCCAGCACAACTCGTTGGTGCCATTCTTCCAAGGCAGCCCATTCGGGTTAACCCAGTTATCAACCTTGGCGGTTTGAGCGGTTGCGCCAAAGGCCGTACAGGCCATTGCAACGACCGCAAACAGCGACACCACCTTATTCAGTTTCTTCATGGTTTTCCTCTTCAGCGAAGGTGCAATCAATTCCGCAAAAATCTTCCGAACGGCCACCGAATACGAGTAGCAACGGGCCGAAACGCATCAAATTGCCAACTTTTCGATTGTGCCATAGGGGTTTCAAGCCATTCGTGACAGGGCTCAACCTGACGTCCTCGTCGATCGGTTGTCGCTTCAGCACAACAAGTACGGCCCCCTACAATCGCAGCGGTTAAGACGCCGCCAAGCCGCGGTTTGGTCCCATCCCTACTCTGCGCTCTGCGCGAAGCCCCAGCATGAGCGAGTTCGCCAAAGAAACACTGCCCGTCAGCCTCGAAGAGGAAATGCGGCGGTCTTATCTCGACTACGCCATGAGCGTGATCGTGGGGCGAGCACTGCCAGATGCGCGGGACGGGTTGAAACCGGTTCATCGGCGTGTGCTCTTTGCCATGCACGAGTTGAACAACGACTGGAATCGGCCCTACAAGAAGTCCGCCCGCATCGTCGGTGATGTGATCGGCAAATATCACCCGCACGGCGATCAGTCGGTCTACGACACGATCGTTCGCATGGCGCAGGACTTCTCGCTGCGACACATGCTCGTTGACGGCCAAGGAAACTTCGGATCGGTCGATGGCGACAACGCGGCCGCCATGCGCTACACCGAAATCAGGCTGGCCAAGATCGCGCACGAAATGCTGGCCGATCTCGACAAGGAAACCGTCGACTTCGGCCCCAATTACGACGGCAGCGAAAAAGAGCCGCTCGTGATGCCAAGTCGGCTGCCCAATCTGCTGGTCAACGGCTCAGGCGGTATCGCCGTGGGCATGGCCACCAACATTCCGCCGCACAACCTCACTGAGGTGGTCGACGCCTGCTTGCACCTGCTGAAGAACCCAGCAGCCACCATCGATGAACTGATGGAGATCATGCCGGCGCCTGATTTTCCAACGGCCGGGATCATCTACGGCCTGAACGGCGTGCGCGACGGTTACCGCACGGGTCGCGGACGCGTGGTGATGCGTGCCAAGTGTCACTTCGAAGACATCGACAAGGGTCAGCGCCAGTCGATCATCGTCGACGAGATTCCGTACCAGGTGAACAAAAAGAACCTGCTCGAGCGCATGGCCGAGTTGGTTCACGAAAAGAAGCTCGAAGGCATCAGCCACATCCAGGATGAGTCCGACAAGGACGGCATGCGCGTTGTCATCGAGCTCAAGCGCGGCGAGGTGCCGGAGGTGGTTCTCAACAACCTCTACAAGCAAACGCAGTTGCAAGACACATTCGGCATCAACATGGTGGCGCTGATCGACAACCAGCCCAAGCTGTGCAACCTGAAGGACCTGATCGCGGTGTTCCTTGAGCACCGCCGGGAAGTCGTCACGCGCCGGACCGTGTTCGAGTTGCGAAAGGCACGCGAGCGCGGCCACGTACTCGAAGGCTTGGCCGTGGCACTTGCCAACATTGACGAGTTCATCGAAACCATCAAGGCGTCGCCCACGCCGCCGGTGGCCAAGGCCGCCTTGATGAGCAAGAGCTGGGACTCGCCCATGGTGCGTGAGATGCTTTCGCGCGCTGAGGGTGAAGCCCCGGGCGGACGTGACGCGTTCCGCCCGGAAGGTCTGCCCAAGAGCTTTGGATTGCAAGCCGATGGCCTGTATCGACTCAGCGAAGATCAGGCTGGTGAGATCTTGCAGATGCGACTGCAACGCCTGACCGGGCTCGAGCAAGACAAGATCATCAGCGAATACAAAGAGGTGATGACCACCATCGCCGACCTGCTCAACATCCTCGCAACCCCTGAGCGGGTGACGTCCATCATTGGCGACGAGTTGTCGGCCATCAAGCAGGAGTTCGGTCAGACCAAGATCGGCGCGCGCCGCAGTGTCATTGAACACAACGCGCAAGACCTGGGGACCGAGGACCTGATCACGCCCACCGACATGGTGGTCACGCTCAGCCACACCGGTTATTTCAAGAGCCAGCCTCTGGCTGAATACCGTGCGCAAAAGCGCGGAGGCCGAGGCAAGCAGGCCACACAGACCAAGGAAGACGACTGGGTCGAGCAGTTGTTCATCGCGAACACGCACGACTACATCCTGTGCTTCACCAACAAGGGCCGCGTCTATTGGCTGAAGGTCTGGGAGGTGCCGCAAGGATCGCGCAACTCGCGCGGCAAGCCGATCGTCAACATGTTCCCTCTGCTGCCCGGCGAAAAGGTGAACGTGGTGCTGCCTCTGACCGGCGAAGCGCGCACCTTCCCGGCCGACCGGTTCGTCTTCATGGCCACGGCCAAGGGCACCGTCAAGAAGACGCCGCTGGATGATTTCAGCAACCCGCGCAAGGCCGGCATCATCGCGGTCGATCTTGACGAAGGTGACTTCCTGATAGGCGCGGCCATCACCGATGGTCAGCACGATGTGATGCTGTTCAGCGATGCAGGCAAGGCGGTGCGCTTCGACGAGAACGATGTGCGTCCGATGGGCCGAAACGCCCGCGGCGTGCGCGGCATGGCGCTGGAAGACGCCCACAGCGTCATTGCCATGCTGGTGGCCGAAGACGAGACCCAAAGCGTCCTGACGGCCACGGTGAACGGTTTTGGCAAGCGCACCAGCATCGTCGAATACACCCGACACGGCCGCGGCACCAAAGGCATGATCGCCATGCAGCAGACCGACCGCAACGGCAAGGTCGTGGCGGCTACGTTGGTGCGACCCGACGACGAAATCATGCTGATCACCGACAAGGGTGTTCTGGTGCGCACCCGCGTGTCCGAGATTCGCGAACTTGGGCGCGCCACCCAGGGCGTCACGCTGATTGCACTTGATGCGGGATCGACGCTGAGCGGCCTGCAGCGCATCGTCGAGAACGACGTGAACGCCAACGACAGCAACACCCCCACCGGCGACGATGATGAGTCGCCATCTACCGAGAGCCTCTGATGAAACGAATCCTTGCACTCAGCGTGCTGTGTCTTGCCATCGGCGCACAAGCCCAAACCGCCCTGCCCACCTCGCAGGCCAAAAAGGATCTGGTCAGCAAGATCCTGGTTCTCCAGCAACCCGACGTTGAAATGCTGGCCAAAAATCTGGCCCAGGAGCCGGCCGGACGCATGCTTCAAGAGGCTGGCCGTGTGCTCCAAAGCCAGGTGGCTGAAGACAAGCGCGACGCCGTCGCGCGGTCGCTGGAGGCCAGCGCCAGAAAGTACGTGGACGAAGCCGTGCCGCTGGTGCGAGAGCGCGCCATCAAGCTGGCTCCATCGACGATTGGAGTCGCTCTCGACGAGCGCTTCACTGAAGAAGAACTCAAAGGTCTGATTGCCTGGCTCGAATCGCCGACGTTCAAGAAGTACCAGCAAGTCGCGCCTGAAATTCAGCGCAATTTCATGCAAAAGCTGGTGGCAGACGCACGTCCAGTGATCGAGCCAAAACTCAAGACGCTCGAAGAGAACGTTCGCGCGACGCTGTTGAGCACGGGCTCTGGATCATCGTCGGCACCTCCTTCAGGCACCGCGCCGGCCGCCAAGCCACCGGCGAAGGCCGCGACCAAGTAACGGATTCATGCCACGTCCGTTCAATTTTTCGGCGGGGCCGGCGACTCTTCCTGCTGAGGTCCTTGAGCAAGCTGCAGCCGAGATGCTGGATTGGCGTGGCAGCGGTGTCAGCGTGATGGAGATGAGCCACCGCAGCCG
>CANBSV010000127.1 GCA_947372225.1 Burkholderiales bacterium
GCATGCGGTGTTCTCCGGCCCGGCGATCGAGCGCATTCGCGCCTCGCAGATCGATGAGGTCGTGATCACCAACACCATTCCGATGACTGACAGCGCCAAGATGTGCCCCAAGGTGCGTCAGCTGTCGGTCGCACTGCTTTTTGCCGAGACGATCCGTCGCATTTCCGACGGCGAATCGGTCACGTCTTTGTTCGCCGAACAGAACAGCAATTTCTGAGCGGCGAGCCAAGCGATCCGCCTTCGGGCAGGTCGTCCACCGGGCCGAAAGGCCTTTTTCGAAGCACCTGGTCGCGGGGCTTCACCATCATTGGAGTCAACATGAAATTCGTCGCTTATGAGCGTACGCTGCAGGGGACCGGAGCGAGCCGCCGCCTGCGCAACGCCGACAAGGTCCCAGGGATCGTCTATGGCGCGGGTAGCACGCCGGCCATGATCGAACTCGATCACAACGCACTGTTCTTCGCCCTCAAGAAGGAAGCCTTCCACTCGTCCATCCTCGAGATGGAACTGGCAGGCAAGAGCGAACAGGTTCTGTTGCGTGACTACCAGTTCCACCCGTTCCGCCCCATCGTGCTGCACGTCGACTTCCAACGCGTGGACGCCACCACCAAGGTCACCAAGAAGGTTCCACTGCACTTCATCAAGGAAGACGAATCTCCTGCGGTGAAGATCGACAAGTGCGTGGTCAATCACGTCGTGACCGAACTGCGCATCCAGTGTCTGGCCTCCGAGCTGCCAGAGTTCCTCACCGTGAATCTGGGCGAGCTGGCTCGTGGCCAATCCCTGCACGTCAATGACATTGCACTGCCACCCGGCATCAAGGTCGTGACACAGGGCAAGGTCAACCCCGTGATCGTGTCGGTGTCGGCGCTGTCTGCCGAAGAAGAAGCCGCTCCGATCGTGGTGGCAGCCCCCGCTGCGGCCGCCGGCAAGGGCAAGAAGACCGAAAAGCAGAACAAGAAGTAAATCGGGCGGATGTCCATCCCCCCAATGGAGCCCCACCTCGGTGGGGCTTTTTTCTGGGCTGCGCACTTCGATAATTCATCTCATGATTCGCCTCATGGTGGGCCTGGGCAATCCCGGGGCGGAATACGACGGCACCCGGCACAACGCCGGGTTCTGGTTCGTCGACGAAGTGGCTCGCCAATTGAAGGCGCCACTCGCCCCGGACCGGGCCTACTTCGGCATGGTCGCGCGGACCAGCCGTCCCGACGGGCCGCTGTGGCTGCTCGAGCCGATGACCTTCATGAACCTGTCGGGCAAGTCGGTATCGGCGCTCGCGCGCTTTTTCAAGATCGCACCCGACGAGATCCTGGTCGCCCACGACGATCTGGATCTGGCATCCGGCCAGATGAAGATGAAGTTCGGCGGCAGCCACGCTGGTCACAACGGGCTGCGCGACATCCAGGCGCAACTGGGAACGCCCGACTTTTGGCGCTTGCGGCTGGGCATCGGACACCCGGGGATCAAATCTGAGGTCTCGGGCTACGTGCTGCGCCGACCGCCGGTGAGCGAACGCATGGCGGTCGATGAATGCATCACCCAGGCGCTGGGCGCGCTCGACTTGCTGATCGACGGCCCGATGGACCGCGCGATGATGAAGATCCACGCGCGGCCAGCGCAGCCCAAGCCGGCCGCCACGCAACGACCACCCGCGTTGTCAGCGGTGGCATCGGCGATCGCCAAGGTTCCGGGACTTCAAGACGGTGCAGCAGCGTCACCCGCCGCGCCGGCCGTCCCTGCCCCTCCCAACGACAAACCGGGCCGCTGAACCCCGAGGAGATCCCACATGCGAACGCTTGCAGTCTGGGCCTTGCTGACGTTGCTCCCACTGGTCTGTGACATCAGCAGCGCCGCCACGCTCTACCGCTGCGGGCCGAGCGGTCATGCGTACTCGCAAACACCCTGCCCCGACGGGCAGCGCATGGAGGTCGACGACTCAAGAACGCCCGAGCAGCACATGCAAGCACGCGTTCTGGCAGAGCGAACCCGCGACGAAGCCCTCGACATGGAGCGTGCCCGTCTGGACAAGGAGGCTGCCTTTCGTGCTGCGGTTGCGGGCAGCCTGAGCTCACCGGTGACCGCGCAGTTGAACAAGAAGGCGGTGCCTTCGAAGGCTCACCGGGTCAAGAAAATGCGGCCCACCCGCGCGCCGGCCGGGTCACCCAAAGTGCTGCGAATCGAACCCGTTCACCCGGCGCGCCTTGGCACGCCGTCATGACGCTCAGGCGGCCGTAGCGCCCGACTTCGCAGCATCCTGCAGCCGCTGGTACTTCACCCACAGCGATTCCTTGGACTCCACATGCTCCGGGTGGGTCGGGATGCAGTCCACGGGACAAACCTGCACGCACTGAGGCTCGTCAAAGTGCCCGACACACTCGGTGCACTTGGCGGGGTTGATCTCATAGATCTCGATGCCCATGAAGATGGCATCGTTCGGGCACTCCGGCTCGCACACATCGCAGTTGATGCATTCGCTGGTGATCATCAGTGCCATGGGATCTTCGCCTGCGCCTCAGGTTTCAGTACGAATCACCCGGGACCTCAGGCGCTCGAGGACCGAGGGAGAAACGAACTTCGACACATCTCCGCCCAAAGTGGCGATCTCGCGGACGAACGTGCCAGAGACAAACTGGTATTGGTCACTGGGCGTGAGAAACACGGTTTCGACATCGGGCATCAGTTGGCGGTTCATGCCTGCCATCTGGAATTCGTATTCGAAGTCACTGACGGCGCGCAGGCCGCGAACCACCACCTTGCCGCCGATGTCGACCACGAAATCGCGCAGCAAGCCGCGAAAGGCGATGACCTCAACGTTAGGGTACTTGGCCGCCAGTTCCTGGGCGATTTCAAGACGCTCGTCGATGGTGAACATCGTGCGCTTGTGGTGTCCGGCGGCCACTGCCACCACCAACCGCTCGAACAACCGGCTGGCCCGACGCATCAGATCCTCATGTCCCAGGGTCATCGGATCAAAGGTGCCAGGGTAGATGGCAGTGAGCTTGGTCACAGAAGTCATCGGGTTTTCCCTAGATTTCGGATTGTGACGAAGTGTAGCCCTCGCCTCTGAGCATCAGCAGATGCGCGTGGACATGGCCGGCACGCAAGTGCCGATGCAGCTTCAACCCGAACGTCGCCAGCGTCTCGTCCGTCTGGGCGCTGGCCGCCTCAAGGTAAATGAACCCGTCAGGAACAAGCAGTCGCGTCGCTGCGCGCAAGGCGGGTTCGAGCAGGCTGCTGTCAAACGGCGGATCGATGAAGATCAGTTCAAACGACTTCGCCGGGCCGCGTCCCATCCACGACAACGCATCGGCGGCTTCCACGCGCAACGCGTCCGCTTTCAACCGCAGCTTCGACTCGACCAGGCTGCGCACCTGCCGGTGTTCGCGCTCAAGCAGGATCACCGAAGTCGCACCGCGCGATGCCGCCTCGAAACCCAGAGCGCCGCTACCGGCAAAGGCATCGAGACAGCGCCATCCGTTCAGATCGGCGCCCAGCCAGTTGAACACCGTCTCGCGCACGCGGTCGGGCGTCGGGCGCAGGCCGGGCATCAAGGCCACCGGCAGCTTGCTGCGCTTCCACTCGCCGCCGATGATGCGCACCTCGCGCGGCAAGGCTGCATCGGGCTTGATCGCGGATTTCTTGGCCGCCGTCTTGCGCTGCGGCGGCTCCGCAAATGCGCGGCTGCCGAACTGAGGGGCGTCTTTGTTTTTCACAGGCGAACCGCGATGCCGTCGCGCGCCATCAGCGCCTTGGCCTGACCCACCGTGAACTCACCGTAGTGGAATATGCTGGCCGCGAGCACCGCATCGGCACCGCCGATGCGTATGCCTTCAGACAGATGCTCGAGGGCGCCCACGCCGCCCGATGCGATCACCGGCACGCTGACCGCATCGCTCACAGCACGAGTGAGCTTCAGGTCGAAACCGATCTTGGTGCCGTCGCGGTCCATGCTGGTCAGCAAGATCTCACCCGCGCCGTGCTCGGTCATCTGCTGCGCCCAGGACACCGCGTCGAGACCGGTGTTCTTGCGCCCGCCGTGGGTGTAGACGTCCCAGCCCTCGCCGCGCGCGGCCAGGTCGCCGCCAGCGCGGCGCTTGGCGTCGATCGCTACAACGATGCACTGGGCGCCATAGCGCTGCGAGGCATCGCGAATGAGTTGTGGATTGGCCACCGCCGCCGAGTTGAAGCTGACCTTGTCGGCACCGGCGTTGAGCAACCGGCGCACGTCTTCGACGCTGCGCACGCCGCCGCCCACCGTCAGGGGAATGAACACCTGCGAGGCCACGGCTTCGATGATGTGCAGGATCAGGTCGCGTCCATCGCTGGTGGCCGTGATGTCGAGAAAGGTCAGTTCGTCGGCGCCCTGGTCGTTGTAGCGTGCGGCGATTTCCACCGGATCGCCGGCATCACGCAACTCGACGAAATTGACGCCCTTGACCACGCGGCCGCCGGTCACATCGAGGCAGGGAATGATTCTCTTGGCAAGCATGGTGAGTCGCCGACTGCAGTCGCAGGGCGTCAGGGCGAGGGGAAAGGAGGGGCGATCAAAGACCGCCGTTGAGGATGTCGGCCCGCGCTTGCGCCACGGCGAAGTCGAGGTCGCCCGAGTAGATGGCCCTGCCGCAGATCACGCCGTCGATGCCTTCGGATTCCACCGCGCACAGCCGCTCGATGTCGGCGATGTTGCTCAGGCCGCCCGAGGCGATCACCGGAATGGTCAGCGCTTGCGCCAGCTTGACGGTGGCCTCGATGTTGATACCGCTGAGCATGCCGTCGCGGCCGATGTCGGTGTAGATCACGCCTTCGACGCCGTAGTCCTCGAACTTCTTCGCCAGATCGACCACCTCGTGGCCGGTCAGCTTGCTCCACCCGTCGGTGGCGACCTTGCCGTCCTTGGCGTCGAGTCCGACGATGATGTGACCGCCAAACGCGCTGCACGCATCTCGCAGAAAGCCCGGGTTCTTCACCGCGGCCGTGCCGATGATGATGTAACTCAGGCCGTCATCGAGGTAGCGCTCGATGGTGTCCAGGTCACGGATGCCGCCGCCGAGTTGCACCGGGATTTCGTCACCCACCTCGGCCAGGATGGCCTTGATGGCAGGCTCGTTGACCGGCTTGCCGGCGAACGCGCCGTTGAGGTCGACCAGGTGCAGACGTCGCGCGCCCGCCGTGACCCAGCGCCTGGCCATGGCGGCGGGGTCTTCGCCGAAGGTGGTTGAGTTGCTCATGTCGCCTTGCTTGAGGAGCACGCACATACCGTCTTTGAGGTCGATCGCAGGAATCAGCAGCATGGCCGGGACGAACAGTTGAAAAGTGGAGACCCGCTCGGTAAGCCGCGGTCAGGAACGAGCATCGGTCGGGAATCGGGCAGGTGCATCGCCGTGCTCACGGTTTCCAGCCCAGAAAATTGCGGTACACGGTCAGCCCGTGCTGGGCGCTCTTTTCAGGGTGGAACTGGGTCGCAAAAATGTTATCCCGCGCCACGGCGGAGGTAAAGCGCTGGCCGTAGTCGGTTTCACCCACGCTGTGCGATGAATCCGCCGGGCGGGCGTGGAAGCTGTGCACGAAATAGAAGCTCGCACCATCGGGCACCCCGGCCCACAACGCGTGGGGATGTGCCTGATGCACCTGGTTCCAGCCCATCTGGGGCACCTTGTAGCGGCTGCCATCGGGCTGCAACTGTCCCTCGAGGCGGAAGCGGATCACCTCGCCGGGGATCAGGTTCAGACCGGGCGTGCCGGCACCGGGCAGGCCTTCTTCGCTGTGCGACAGCAGCATTTGCATCCCCACACACACGCCGAGGAGCGGCTTGTGCGCCGCCGCGTGCAGCACGGCTGGCAGCAAACCGGAGTCGCTCAATTCACGCATGCAATCGGGCATGGCGCCTTGCCCCGGCAGCACGATGCGCTCGGCGGCGTAGACCACGTCGGGGTCGGACGTGACGAGCACCTCGTAGCCCGAGCCCTGCGCCACGTGGATCACCGCCTGCGACACCGAGCGCAGATTGCCCATGCCGTAGTCGACCCCGGCCACGGTCTTGCTCACAGGCTGCCCTTGGTCGATGGAA
>CANBSV010000128.1 GCA_947372225.1 Burkholderiales bacterium
CGAACCTTGCCTCGTCGACCGTGCTGGTCCAGAGCCCGACCTTCGTGGCGTCCAGCATCGGAGCGAACACAGACCTGATGTCCATTCAGCTCCCAGGCGGGCTGCAGCTTTACAAGCGCTACCTCGGCTTGCGGTTCACCTGCACGGGCACCCCGACCGGCGGGACGATCTGGGGCTTCCTGAGTACCAGCAGACAGGCCAACAGCCTGTTCGTAGCCCCGGCCTTCGTGGTCGCCTGACCATGAGCCGCGCAAAGGACAAAACCATGCAGACCACACCCGACCCGGCCTTCGACGCCGACATTGAATTCATCCGCGCCAAGCTCCACTCGCTCCCGCCCGAACGTCAGGCGGAGATCAGGGCCGAGTGGGCCCGCGACGAAGAGCGCGCCGCGAGGCGCAAGCAAGTCGAATCCCAGCACGCCAACGCGGTCGCCACGGCCCGCGCCTCGGCCGAAGCCGACCTCGCTGCCGGTCGCCGTCAGCTCGAGCGCATCGCCAAAGAGGCCGCCGCACGGCAGCAGCGACTGGACGAGTCGCTCGCCCAGCTCGAAGCGGCCCGCGCCGCTGCCCTCGCGGCTATTGAGGCCAACTGACATGGACGACGCAGCACGCCTCCACGCCCTGTACGGTGCGCCCACCCCCGCGCCGGCAGCCCCACCCCCGCCGGCATCAAGGCAGCCTGCCCCGACCACCGAGTCGGAAATCGCCGAGACGCTTTACGCCGACGGCCCGAGCGACCCCCTCGCCGAAGGTCAGCCCGACGCCGATCAGGCAGTCAAGGTGCATGGCTCAACCATGCGGTCGATCGAAACGGCAGCCACCGAGCGCTTCAACATGAGCCCGGCGGACGCGCGGGTGTCGAGCAAGGTGTGGGGCGAGGTCTTCACCGAGTTCGCTGTAGCACCTGCTGATGCCCAAGCGCTGACCGACATCGGCATCGCGGTGATGGCAGGCACGATCCCAGAACAGACGGTCGACGGCTGGGCCGGCGATGCCAGGGCCTCACTGCGCAGCGAATTTGGCGACCGTGCCGACGCCGCGCTTGCCGATGCTCGAAAACTTGTCGACAAGCACCCCCGGCTGAAGGCGTGGCTCGAGTCATCTGGCATGGGCAACAACCCCAAAGTCGTGATGTCCATGGCAAGGAAGGCAGCCCAACTGCGCGCTGCCGGGAGACTCACTCGATGAGCTACATCTTCGATCTGTTCATTGCCCTGGCGATCTGGCTCGCCGCGTGGCGCTTCAGCTTCAAACGGAGGTCAACATGAACCAACCCCGCGGCATGCGCTTGTGGATGTTTGAGGCAAGGGACGCAGAACCGGAGCACCCCGACACGGTGGACATCTGCGCAGATTTCGCGGTCCATCTGGAGACCATCGCGCCGGGCCTGAATGACCTGATCGATCGAATCGCACATGCCGAACCGCGGCATGCCAAGAAACTGGCCCTGATCGCCCGCGTGTGGAAGTTGAGACAACGTCGTGACTGACATCGTCGAGCGCGACAAAGCCGGCAAGTGGCTCAAGCCGCCGAAGGGCGGCCGACGGCCGGGCCCATCACGCGCCGAGGTCATCAGCGACTACATCGAGCCCCACGCAAAGGAGATCCTCGACAAGATGATCTCCCTGGCAAAGCTCGGCGACGGCAAGTCCGCCCAGCTCGTTTTGGAGCGGCTGGCGCCGATCGCCAAGCAAGACTCGGAACGCACGATCGTGCCCGGCTTCAGCGCCGCGGGCACCCTCGAGCAGAAGGCATCGGCCGTTCTCGAGGCCATCGCCGGCGGTGCGATCTCGGCCGAGGCCGGCGAGCGGCTCCTGCGCTGCTTGGACATCTACGGCCGGGCGGTGAAGCAAGACGAGATTGAGGCGCGACTCGCGGCTGTGGAAGCAGGCCACGTCCTGGTGAAGCCGGCCGACGTGATCGACAACGAGCCGGGAGCATGAAATGGCTCTGCCCAACGACATCAAGCGCCGCCTCGGTAAGGCCGAGGATGTACACGCTGCCCGCACCGGCAAGCGTGACTATGCGGTCATCTCCCACCTCGGCGAAACGCCCGAGCCAGGAAAGCGCTGGCTCATCGTCACGGGGGTGCCGAAGCCAGACCAAAACGCTCCCGAGCTGCGTGGCATCCAGCAGCGGCCGGCCGCAGACCCCTGGCGCGGAACACCCTTCGCCAGCCAGAACATTTCACCGGACGCCCCCGCGGCCACCGCACCGGACCCCGCACCGGCGCCCCCGGCTGCAGCTCCTGCCGCCCCGGTGCCGCAGCAGCTTCAAGGGATTGAAGAGCACCTGCGCGAGCTGACGCACCGAGACGAATCGAAGCCGTTCGACATCAACGGCTACGACCCGATGGCCCATCGCCGATGAACGGGCCACGACTCACGGACAGCATGATTCGATCGGCACTCGCCGATCGCCTGCGCCAGATCAAGAAGCTCCCGCTGGCCCCGGCCGTCAGGAGCAAGCTAATTCAAGACGCCCACGAGATGTCGGCCAAGTTGTTCGACGAGCTGCAGCGGCAGCACAGGAGCTGGCATTGAACGAGGCCAAGCTCGCCGCGGCGCTGTGGCCCAGCGGATCCAGACCAGTGGCGAACGCCACCGAAGGCGGCGCCCTGGCCCACATCAAGCCCAAGCCCGCGGTGCCGCCGGTGAACGTCGTCGAGGGCCTCTATCCACCGCCCGAGCCGGAACCCAGCATGTCGCACCGAGACTTCACCGAGTGGGTGGCCCGCTGGCGCGAGCACGTTGACCCCATCATCGCCGCTCGCACGGCTGAGGCCAAGGCCGCCGGCGCTGAAGTGGTTGTTCAATGGCAAGGCGCTGGTCATGCCGACGTCGGCGCCACCGCGAAAGAGTTGGACGTCTATTTCGAGCCCTTGCTGGTCCCACCGGCCGAGACGATCAACTTGTTGGCCGGATTGGGTCAACCACCGCGCCGTCGTGACGATGAAACCCTTGGCGACTTCCGTGTGCGCTTGGGCCGTTGGCATCAGCTCGCCGATGAACAGCGCCAGGAACTGACCGCCGAGGCCGAGCGACTGGGTGTCCAGACGGTCGAGCGCCCCACCCGGATGAGCGACGCGACCTGGGCCCACGTCGAAGGCTTGGAGGTCGATGCGCCCCGGTGCGAAGCGGATGACCTGGACGGCATCGAGGTGATGGACAGTTCAACATGACTGTCCCCGCTGGGTGAAGCGAAAACCACCGTTGCAGCGGCGGCCCGCCGAGTTCAGCAGTAGCGCGTGCTGCCTAACCTAGTAGGTAGGCGTCTCAAGTACCATGGCGTCGCACCCGACAGGAACCCCGTGCCGCATCTGTTGCTCATCGTCCTGCTATTGGCGGCCACTGGCGCGAGCGCGCAGTCGGTTGATCGCGTCCTCAGCCTCCCATTTGGGAAGCCACTCGATCGAGACATAGCCAGGTGTCCCACTTCCAACAAGCAAGTGATGGACTACTGCGGACTGACCGGAACCTACAAGCGAAGCAGCAAACTCCGTTACACGTCGGTCATGCTTCTGCCGCCGCCAGTTGCAAGCGAGTTTGCCGTCCCAAGTTGGGTAGCAACAGATATTGTCCATGTCGACTTTGGCCCCGATGGATCGATCACGCGGATTGCCGTTTCCACTGAAGGGCCATCGGAACAAGACAAGGTAATTGAGTCTATCGGTGCTCGATTCGGGCGCCCGACGAGCTTGTCAGTATTGCGGAAGCAGAACGCTTTCGGCGCCGCCGTTCAGGTAAAAAGAGCGATTTGGCAGTTGCCTGCCATTGATATCTATCACGACTGCCTTGAGTTGCCCAAGTGCGTCGTCTCGTTCTCAGTGCCGGATCAACCGAGCGGTTCGCAGCCCAGAAAGTCTGCGCCTGCAACACCATGACCACCTAGTCTCACGAGACGCCCCTACCGTCGTCGCCCGCTTTGCTCGAACGTTAGGCATCACATGACCGATTCTGTTGTCCTTACAGAGATCGCAAAGGCAATACCTATCCTCGTCGGCGGACTTCTTGCCGCTGCAGGTGGCGTCGGAAGCCAATTCTTAGTGCACCGTCTCACCGATAAACGAGAGCGAATCAAGCTCCGAAGGGAGAGAATTGAAGCACTTGTGAAGGCTATCTACGACCACGCGCAGTGGATCGAGGAGAAGCAGAACAAGATGGTCTTTCGAAACGAAGATCATGATCCGCCCAATCCGCTAGATGTCGCACGAATGATTCAAGGTCTGCACTTCCCAGAACTGCATCAGGAATTGCTCGCAATTCAACAGGCTCACATTCCGTTGCTCCAATTCATCAATGAACAACGACTAAAGCACATGAAGAGCAGAGCAGCCTTTATTGCTGAATGGGACCCCGCACCCTTCGACGAAGGGTACCCGCGCTATTTAGCTGCGGTGAATGCTCTAGTCCAGCGCGCCCGCGCGCTAATTGACGCGCAGTGATGCCTAACCCCTCGCTGTAGCCCGCCAGACAGTCGACAGCTCAAGCGAATACCCAAGCACACCGTCAGGTTAATCCGTTCAGTTTCATAGGACACCCGGCGCCCGACTTACCACCGCCGGCGCTGTAGCAAATGCTTGCTATTGCCGTAGCAGCACCTCGACCGGCAGGATGTGATCTCCACCACCTGGAGAAACTCATGAACCGCACCTCCATGCCCTCGGATGCACAACTCTCGATCGTCCAGGCATTGATCTGCTGGCTCGCCGATTTAGGCGACGAAGCGTGGGCCATCCGCGCCGACATCTTGGTCGCCTGCGGGACCACCAAGCTCGCCGGGCTGCCGGCCGCAACGGTCGACCGCCTCATCCTTCGGCTGAAGGGCCGCATCGAGTTGATCGGCCGGGCCCACTGACTTGAAACGCGGGCCCAGGAGGCCCGATCGTCACCCCGGGAATACCGAAGTGCCTGCGGGACCGATCGGCCCTCCTGGCGCGCTTCTAGTGCAGCGTGCTGCCGTCGGTCGGCATTGTCACGAGGCCCAACCGCAGCATCGCCAAGTACGTCTCCAGCTCCTCGTCCGCTTCGTCCTGCGCGTCTTCAATCCTCAACGTCGGATCGAGCCCTGCTAACAGCGTCGGCGATTCCTTCTTCGCTGACTCCTTCGTTTCTGGCGAGGGCGATTGAGTTTTTGGGGGTTTTCTCATGATGCGAACCACCGCGCTACCGCATCCGCCATGACCTGTTGCTCGGCCATCTCTGGGTCGGTCTGCACCGGGTCGCTCATCGGTTGAGCCCTCGCGGGCTTCGTCAGCGCAAGGATCCTGCCGACGTGGCTGATCCAATAGTCCGTCGCCTCCAGGAACTCCTCCTCGCTGCTGAAATTCTCCAGCTTGGGCTTGCTGTCGATCAGCCTTTGGCGCGTTTCTTCCGACATCGCTTACTCCTGCGGCTTTGGCTGCGGCTCGCTGGGCGGCGAGTCTGTCGAGTCGTCGGGCTGCGGCGAGTTCAAGTTTGACTTGAGTATTGCCAGCAAACGGGCCTGCTTCGCCGCCAGCTCCTGCGACTTGGTCAGGTTGCGCAGCATTACGTCGCTCAGAGATTGAATTGAGTTCTCGTTCATAGCCGGCGTCCTTGAGGATTGAAGCGTACTCTGGCGCGTGGAACAACGTGCCGAAGTCGGGGGTCGAGTTTATCAGCTCGTTGGACAACCCGCGCTCGCGAACGATGTCGACCGCCGAGCGGGTTTCGCCTGCGGAGTTCGCCAGCTCGTAGAGCGTCTTGGCCCACGACCAGATGGTTTCTTGGACCTCCGCCGGGGTCCACTCCTCGCCGGTTTGCTTGGTGAGCTTCGCCGCGGCTTCGCGTACGCGGGCGTTCATGGCGAGGTAGCCGCTGCCCTTGCCTGGATCGGTGCCGGCTTTGTTGATGCCAACGCCGCCGAAGATGGCTTGGTCGACCAGCGCGTAGTTCGCCATCCAGGCGTCGTTGGTTACCTCGACGACGTTGCCCAACAGGTTCAGCATGAAACTGTTGACCTTCGGCCCGCTGATGACCGTTTGCTGAATGTCTGGGTGTGTCAGCGC
>CANBSV010000129.1 GCA_947372225.1 Burkholderiales bacterium
GATGGAATGGGCTCATGAAAGCCGGTGTTGCACGTGCTGGTCGCGCATGAGAGGAAGGGCGCGCGATGATGCCACGCGCACCCCGTGAAACCGGGCGTCACGGGCAGTGCCACCGCTACACTGAAGCGCATGCAGCCCAAGCGCACTTACCGGCATTGCCGCTCCTGTGGCGGAGCGACTGAATACCGGATTCCAGCCGACGACAACCGATCCCGCGCGGTGTGCTCCGTGTGCGCCACCGTCCACTATGAAAACCCGCTCAACGTGGTCGGCACGGTGCCGGTTTGGGGCGATCAGGTGCTGCTTTGCCGGCGCAACATCGAACCCCGGCACGGGTTCTGGACGCTGCCGGCCGGCTTCATGGAGATGGGCGAAACGCTGGCTCAGGGCGCCATTCGAGAAACCATTGAAGAAGCCGGCGCCAACTTCGAACTGAAGTCTCTGTTCAGCCTGCTCAACGTGGTCCGGGCAGGCCAGGTGCATGTGTTTTACATCGCCGCGTTGTCCGACACCGTGTTCACTCCAGGCCCCGAAACCATCGAGGCGCAACTGTTCCACGAACACGAAATTCCCTGGGACGACCTGGCCTTCCGCACGGTCCACGAGACGCTCAAGCATTACTTCGACGATCGACGCAAAGGTCAATTCGGCTTCCACTGTGCCGATATCGAGTGATCCGTCACACGGCAAAGCGCACAGCTCCACTGGCGCACCGACCGATATGAACCCGTCGCTCACCGACGCCCCACCCACCCGCGGCATGTTGCAACGTCTTCGCGAAGACCTGATCCACCCCGACCCGCTGCTCGACTGTCTGGTCGAGATCTGTCGTTTGCACGGCCATGCGACCACCCGCGCCGCGCTGTCGACAGGTTTGCCCATCAGCTCGGCCACCGGGGGCTGTCTGCCGCTCGACCTGGCCGAACGGGCAGCCGCGCGCGCGGGCATGGTCACCCGCTTGCAGCGGCTGCCGCTCACTGCCATCGACCACAACACGCTGCCGGTGATCCTGATCCTGCATGGCAACCAGGCCTGCGTGCTGATCGGCTGGGAGAGCGACATGGCGCGCGTGCTGCTGCCCGAAACCGGACAGGGGCAGGTGCTGCTGCCACGCGCCGAGCTTGAGGCGCGCTACAGCGGACTGGTGCTGTTCGTGCGGCCGCACTTTCGCTTCAGCGGCACGGGGACCGCCGCCGCGCGTGCCGATGCCGCGCCGGGGCACTGGTTCTGGAGCGCCCTGCTCGCCCAGCGTTTCGTTTATCGAGATGTGCTGTGGGCCGCGCTGCTGATCAACCTGTTTGCGCTGGTTTTTCCGATGTTCTCGATGAACGTCTATGACCGCGTGGTGCCCAACCACGCCATCGAGACGCTGTGGGCGCTGGCCATCGGCGTGTTGCTGGTGCTGGGTGCCGACCTGTTCATGCGCTTGTTGTGCAGCCACTTCGTGGATGAAGCCAGCGCACGCGTCGACGTGGCGTTGTCGGCCACGCTGATGGAAAAGGTGCTGGGCTTGCGGCTGGAGCACCGACCCGAATCGGTGGGCTCGTTCGCGCAGAACCTGCGCGGCTTCGAGCAGGTGCGCGATTTCATCGCCTCGAGCACGGTGGCCGCACTGATCGACCTGCCGTTTGCGCTGCTTTTCATCGGCGTGCTGGGGTGGATCTCGCCGTGGCTGGTGGTGCCGGTGGTGCTCGCGTTCGCCGTCATCGTGGTGATGGGGTATTCGCTGCAGCATCGGCTGCACGCGCTGGCTGAAACCACGTACAAGACCAGCGCGCAGCGCAACGCCATCCTCATTGAAAGCCTCTCGGCCATCGAGACCATCAAGTCGCAAGGCGCCGAAAGCGTGATCCAGTCGAAGTGGGAACGCGCCAACGTGTTTCTGGCCAGCACCAACGTCAAGATGCGCGCGCTGTCGTCCGGGGCGATGTATGCCACCAGTACGCTCACCCAACTGGTGTCGGTGTCCATGATCGTGATCGGCGTGTACCTGATCACCAAGGGCGAGCTGACCATGGGCGCGCTGATTGCCGCCAACATGCTGTCGGGCCGCGCGCTGGCGCCTGCCGGTCAGATCGTGGGCCTGCTCATGCAGTACCAGGGCGCGCGCACCGCGCTCGATTCGCTCAACAAGATCATGAGCCAGCCTGTCGAGCGACCGGCCAGCGAAGTCTTCATCCACCGGCCGCAACTGCGCGGCGACATCGAGTTCCGCCACGTGCGCTTCGCCTACCCGGGCCGCACGGATTCGGCCCTGGACGGCATCAGTTTCAAGATCACTGCCGGCGAGCGCGTGGCGCTGATCGGCCGGGTGGGGTCGGGCAAAAGCACCATCCAGCGGCTCATCATGGGGCTGTATGAACCCACCGAAGGCGCGGTTCTGCTTGACGGCATCGACATCCGGCAGATCGACCCGGCCGATGTGCGGCGCAACCTGGGTTGCGTGTCGCAGGACGTGACCTTGTTCCAGGGTTCGCTGCGCGAGAACATCACCTTCGGCCTGCCTTACGCAGACGATGGTGCAGTCGTGGCCGCCGCTGAGGTGGCTGGACTGACCGAGTTCATCAACCGGCATCCACGCGGCTTTGACATGCCCGTGGGCGAGCGCGGCGAGTCGCTGTCAGGCGGTCAACGCCAAGGCGTGGGGCTGGCGCGCGCGGTGCTGCACAACGCACCGCTGCTGCTGCTCGACGAACCCACCAGCGCCATGGACTTTTCCACCGAATCGCAGATCACCACCCGGGTCACCGAATTTGCCGCGGACAAGACCGTGGTGCTGGTGACGCACCGCACCTCGATGCTGGCGATGGCCACGCGGGTGATCGTCATCGACGGTGGCAAGGTGGTGGCAGACGGACCGCGTGACCGCATCATGGAAGCGTTGGCCAGCGGGCGCATCGCGAAGGCAGCATGAAGTCTTTCGTGAACCAACTTCTGGCGCGTATCGGCCCGATGGACAGCGCCGGCCGCTCCGCCGGCTTCGAGACTTTCGAGCAACAAGCCGAGGTGGTGATGTCGCGCGCACTCACGCAGCGCGCGCAACTCATCGTGCGAGCCGCAGGACTTGTGGTGCTGTTGCTGGTGCTTTGGGCGTGCTTTGCACAGATCGAGGAAGTCACCCGTGGCGACGGCCGGGTGATTCCCTCGAAACAGCTGCAGGTGGTGCAGTCGCTGGATGGCGGGGTGGTCTCGGAGATCCTGGTCGCCGAAGGCCAGGTGGTCGAAGCCGGCCAGTTGCTGCTCAAGATCGATGAGACGCGCGCCACCTCCGGCGTGCGCGAAAGCGCGGCTCAGGGCTTCTCGCTGCGGGCGCGTCAGGCGCGGCTGCGAGCGCTGGCCGAGGGTGCGCCGTTCCAGCCGCCCGCCAGCACCAATCCCGAGGAGGCTCGCATCCTCGGCGAAGAGCGCATGCTGTACGAAACCCGCCGCTCCGAGCTCGGCACGATGATCGCCATCAACCAGCAGCAGTTGCAGCAAAGAGAGCAGGAGCTGGCCGAGATGCGCTCGCGCAAGTCGGCCGCCGAACGAGGGTTGGATCTGGGTCAGCAGGAACTGGCCAAGACCCGACCGCTGCTGGCTGGCGGCGCGGTGTCCGAAGTCGACATCCTGCGACTGGAGCGCGAGGTGTCGCGCAGCCGCGGTGACATCGAGCAGGCCACCGCCCAGATCGCCCGCGTGCAGGCGTCGATCGGCGAGGCCCAGCGCAAGATTCAAGAGACCGAACTGGCGTTTCGCAATGAAGCGCGCCGCGACATGGCCGAGGTGATGGGCAAGCTCAACGCGCTCAATGAAGGTGCGGTGGCACTGGCCGACAAGGTCGACAAGTCGCAAGTCAGAAGCCCGGTGCGCGGCCGGGTGCAGCGGCTGCTGGCCAACACCGTGGGTGGCGTCGTGCAGCCGGGCAAGGACATCGTCGAGGTCGTGCCGCTCGACGACCAACTGATTCTGGAAGCCAAGGTGCAGCCGCGCGACATCGCCTTCATCCACCCCAACCAGGATGCGACCGTCAAGTTCACGGCCTATGACTTCTCGATTTACGGCGGCCTGGCTGCCAAGGTGGAAAACATCAGTCCCGACACCGTGGTCGACGAAAAGGGCAACGCTTTTTATCTGGTGCGTGTGCGCACGACACAAGCCAGCTTTGGCGACAAACTGCCGGTGATCCCCGGCATGACGGCCGAGGTGGACATCCTGACCGGGCACAAATCGGTCATGTCATACCTGCTCAAACCCGTGCTCAAGGCCCGTGCCTACGCGCTTCGCGAGCGTTGAGTCAGGCGCGAGGCCTGCCCGATGCGCCGTACCCAGGTGCGGCCAGCCGGATTCCTTATCTGTCCGAAGATCAGACTGGCGGTGATGTTCGTCACGGAATCCACCCCCATTTGATGCTCTAACGCACATGGCATTTGGCTATGCTCATTGGCCATTGCTGAAACTTCCGTCGCTGCCGCACTGACCTGTTGTGTTGCGGCCTAACCAGGCGTACCCACCATGCCCACGATCACCCACACCCTCATCGGAAAAGTCACCGCCATCTGGGGCAGCGCGCTCATCCGGGACGCGAGCGGCAAGATGCGCGTGCTCAAGGTGGATGACGAGGTCAAAAACGGGGACGTGATCCTGACCACGCAAGGTGGCTTTGTCCGCATCCAGGAAAGCGATGCGCAAATCGCCGCAGCAGCGAAAAAACCACTGGCCGGCACCGATGTCGAGAGGGTGATCGCCGGGTTGAACGATGGCGATCTCGACGTCTCGCCGGCTGCCGGCCTGCGCGGAGGCGACGGGGGCGAGTTCCTTCCGGGTCTGCGGGTCGATCGCATTTCAGAACCGGTGACGCCGGGCCTGCGCATCTCATCCGAGCAGGAAACGGCGCACTCTGGCGACGACACTCACGGTACCCCTGGCAACGTCACGGGGCTGAGCACCACGGTGCCGGGCACGGGCAACGTCGCTCCGGTGGCCGACGCTGCCAGCGTCACCGGCGATGAAGACGTCACGCTCCCCGTGCCGCTGCACGGCTCAGACAGCGATGGGCGCGTGGTCAGTGTGACCGTCACATCCATCCCTCCCGGGGGCACCCTGCTTCTGGCCGATGGCACGACCCAGGTGCTGGCGGGGCAGACATTGACGCCGCAGCAAGCCGAGGGGCTGTTGTTTCATCCTGCCGCTGATTTCAACGGCAAGACCGGCATCACGTTCTTCGTCACTGACAACGAAGGCCTCGCTTCGCAGGAGGCGACCATCACGATCAACGTGATCCCGGTGAACGATCCGCCCACGGCGATCGACGACACCAATGTCACCGCCCACAACACGCCGGTCACGACGGATGTGCTGATCAACGACACGGATCGTGATGGCGGAACACTGAGCGTCACCAGCGCGTCGGTGAGCGATCCCACCCAGGGCAGCGTCGTCGTCAATCCCGACGGCACATTGACGTTCACCCCGTCCAACGGCTTTTCCGGGCCGGCTTCCATTACCTATTCGATCAGTGATGGGCAAGGGGGCACTGGAACAGCAACGCTGGTCGTGACCGTGGCGGCAGCGCCTCCGCCTCCGCCACCACCTGTCGAACCTCCACCGCCTCCACCGGTAGAGCCGCCTCCGCCTCCGCCGGTGGAGCCACCTCCACCACCGCCGGTGGAGCCACCTCCGCCTCCGCCCGTTGAGCCACCGCCTCCGCCGCCGGTAGAGCCTCCTCCACCGCCTCCGGTGGAGCCGCCTCCGCCGCCGCCTGTCGAGCCACCGCCTCCACCACCGGTAGAGCCACCTCCACCAAACCATGCCCCGACGGCGTTGGACGACACCGGGTCGCTGGTTGCGTTGGAGAGCGTCAAAGTGACTGCTGCTGACGGAGTCATCTTGTCGAGTTCCGACCCGGCGGGCCGGGACAGCG
>CANBSV010000130.1 GCA_947372225.1 Burkholderiales bacterium
TCGGTGCCCAGCGCGGATGAGTGCAACGCTGCGATGCGCAGGTCGTCCACATCGAGTTGCAGCGGCAAGGCCAGATCGGCAGGCGGTGTCATCGGCCCCGGTGCGGGCGCGATCAGCAAGTCCACCCGCGCGGCGTGCAGTTCGGCAAAACGCAGGTGCGCCCACAGCGTGGGAAGGTCGCCCGGTCGGATGCTCAGGCCGCGCCAGCCCAGGTCGGTGATCACGACCCGGTCGCCTTCGCCGGTGTTGCCCGACAGGTTGATCTGCACGCGTTGCGCGCTGAAGTTGCCCAGCAGCGCACCGCGCGGTGCCGTGACATGCACCCAAGGCACCCAGTCGCCCAGCCGCGACAGCAGCCAGCCGCTGCCGGCTTCGCTGCCCATGCCCCACCACGCCGTGCCGATGAGCGCGCAAGCCGACAGCAGCAACACGCCGCCCGTGCTGCCCAGGACCCGGCGCCAGCGCGTGTGGCGCCGCGGCGCCACAGCCTTGAGCGGGGCATCGGCCTCAGGCGGCGGTGAGGGCTGGTCGTTGCTCAAAACGCGATCCCCACGCTCAGGTGCATGCGCCAGGCGTGCACGTCATCGCCGTAGGCCATGTCCACGCGCAGCGGGCCCACCGGGCTGCGCCAGCGCAGGCCCAGGCCGTAACCCAGCACCGGGTGCAGGTGCTGCCAGTTGTCGGCGGCATTGCCCGCATCCACGAAGGCCGCCCACCACACCGACGGGGTGCGTGCCGAAACCGGCCGCGCGATTTCGGCGCTGCCGGTCAGCAGCACGCGCCCGCTCAGCAGCGCGCCGTCGGCCGTCGGGCCGAGCGACCGGTAGGCGTAGCCGCGCACCGAATCGTCGCCACCGGCGCGAAACAGCAGCGTGTCGGGGATGCCCACGTTGCGGTGGGTGATCACCTGGCCGGCCTCGACGCGGGCGGTGCCGTACCAGGCCGCGCCCAGCGGTCGGTACAGCGTGTAGCGCCCGTACAGACGGGCGAACGGTCCGTTGTGGTCGGTGCCGCTGGTGTCCTTGTGGCTGAGCGCATAGCCCACGGCGGTTTGCGTCGAGAGCGTCTGACCATCGGTGGGCAGCAGCACGCTGTCGAGGTCGCGGTAGATCCAGTGGTAGTTGCCCGACAGCGCGTCGTTGTTGGACGTGATGGTGCCGTTGTTCGACGCCGTGTCGAGCTTCGAATGCGTCAGCTCGGCGAAGGTCAATCGCTCGATGCGCGGCGTGTCCTGGGAGCGGCCGATGCGCAGCGAGGCCGAGCTGCGCACTTCGCTGACCGCTTCGAGCCGCTCCACCTGGCCGGCTATCAGGTTGCGGTAGAGACCCTCGAGCGGGTACGAGGTCAGCTCGCCCGACCACGACTTGAGCTTGGCGCCGAGCTCGAGCTTGTTCTTGGCGATCCATTCCCAGCCGAACGGCTGGCGGTGGATGTGTTCGGCGGTCATGCGCGGGCCGGTGTTGGCGCTCACGCCCACCCCGAAGGTCGCCTGCTGGAGCGTCAACTCGCGCACCCGCACGGTCACCGGCGCGGCCTGCGAGGTCTCGGTCGCGGTGTCGAGCACCACCGAGGCGCCCTCGAACAATCCGGACTTTTGCAACCGGTCCTGAAAATCGAGCAGATCGGCTTCGCGGTAGGGCGTGCCCGCCGGGAGCGTCCACAGGTTGTTGACCGTGCTGGCGCCGTAGTGCTTGAGACCGTCGATGTCCAGCGAGCCCAGCCGGTACAGCGCACCACTTTCGGCGCTCAGTTCCAGCGTCACGCTGTGGGTGGCTTCATCGACGCTGGCCGATGTGTCAGCCCACATGGCCGCCGGATAGCCATCGGCACGCAGCTTGGCGAGCGCGGCGCTTTTCGCGCTGCTCCAGTCCGACTGCCGAAACGTCCACTCGGGCGGCAGCTTCCACTCGTTGCGCACCTGCGCGATCAGCACCCGAGCGGCGAGATCTCCCGATTCGGCGGCGTCGTGCAGCGCGCCGGTGGCCTGGAAATCAAAGTGGCCGATCACCGCCTGAGGCCCGGGTTCGACCTGCAGCAGCAACTTCGGCACCGGATGCCGGTGTGACGGCCCGGAACCGACTCCCGGCGCGCTGGCCTGCGGCGCCGGACCTTCCACCTTGGAGGACCCCACCCGCGAGACCTTCACCTGGGGCGTGAAATAGCCCTCGGTCTCCAGCAGCGAGCGCACTTGTGCCGGCGCTGCGGCCATCAGGCGGTCGATCTCGGCGGGCGTGACGTCATCGCCCACCGGGGCATTCTGGTAACGCGACAGGTCGAGGTAAGTGGTCAGCAGGTCGCGCAGATCGCCGGGGGCATCGACCTCCAGGCGGTACACCGGCTCGGTGGGCGTGATGACGGCTGCAGGCTCGGCGTTGGCCTTGTCAAACAGCGCCGACACGCTGGCGCAGCCGCTCAGGCACAGCAAGACGGCTGCGCTGCCGGCTGCCCAGGTGTTGCGCCATGCGTTCATGCGTTCAAGGCTCGCATGGCTGCGTCCAGCCCGCTCAGCGTCAACGCAAACATGCGTTGATTCATGAGGCGCTGCATCAGTCCCACGCTTTGCCGGTAGCTCCACAGCCCGGCAGGCTCGGGGTTGATCCACACGCACTTGGGAAACGCCTCGGTCAGCCGCTGCATCCACACCGCGCCGGCCTCTTCGTTGTGGAACTCGACGCTGCCGCCAGGCTGCAAGATCTCGTGCGGGCTCATGGTGGCGTCGCCCACGAAGATGAGCTTGTAGTCGCGGTTGTACTTGTGCAGCACGTCCCAGGTGGAGAACTTTTCGGCGTAGCGGCGATGGTTGTGCTTCCACAGGTGGTCGTAGACGCAGTTGTGGAAGTAAAAAAACTCCAGGTGCTTGAACTGCGCCTTGGCCGCGCTGAAGATTTCTTCGACGCGCTTCACGTGGTCGTCCATGCTGCCGCCCACGTCCATCAGCAACAGCACCTTGATGTGGTTGTGGCGCTCGGGGACCATCTTCAGGTCGAGGCACCCGGCATTGGCCGCGGTGGCGTGTATGGTGCCGTCGAGGTCGAGCTCGTCGGCCGAGCCCTGACGGGCAAAGCGCCGCAGCCGGCGTAGTGCGATCTTGATCTCGCGTGTGCCGAGCTCGACATCGCTGTCGTAATCCCTGAAATGCCGCTCGTCCCACACCTTCACCGCGCTGCGCATGCGGCTTGCGTCCTGGCCGATGCGTATGCCCTGCGGGTTGTCACCCCACGCGCCAAACGGGCTGGTGCCGCCGGTGCCGATCCACTTGTTGCCGCCTTCGTGGCGTTCCTTCTGCTCGGCAAAGCGCTTTTTCAGCGTGTCCATCAGCTCGTCCCAGCCCATGGCAGCGATGGCGGCGCGGTCCTCGGCACTCAGCTCGCGCTCCATCGCCTTGCGCAGCCATTCAGCCGGAATGTCTGCGCTGAAATCGCCGAGCGATTCGATGCCCTTGAAGTACGCCGAAAACGCGCGGTCGAACGCATCGAAGCGGGATTCGTCCTTGACCAGCGTGGCACGCGCCAGCGCATAGAACGACTCGAGCGTGGGCACGCCCCCATCGCCTTCCAGCACCCCGGCCTGCAGCGCTTCAAGCAGCGTCAGGAACTCGGGCACCGACACGGGCAGCTTGGCCGCGCGCAGGGCAAGGAAGAAGGAGATCAGCATGAACGGCTGGCCGGTGAGGACGCGGTGGCGGTGTGGCCGCTGTCAGCCCGGCCGGTCAACGCACAGCCCTGCGCGAACACACGATGACGGTGCCGAGGGACACGAGCGTGAGCAGATCCCACCACCCCTCGTCGAACAGCATGCCCAGATCGTGGTGCGAGATCACGCTCAGGCTGAGCCACGCGCTGGGCACGATCAGTGCCACCAGTGCCAGCGTCAGCGTCCACCGGTGGCCGGTGCGGCGGTGATGCCGCACGATCATCGCCACCCCCAGGGTGCCCAGTGCGACGAGGGCTCCTGCGGTCACGAGGTGACGAATCGGGTAAATGCCGCTGACCTTCGCTGCAATGCGAGCGATCTCCTGCAGCATTTCGTCCAGGTCCAGCTGCATGTTGACCCCGAATGCGAACAGCGCGAAGGCGATGGCACGCCACAAGACACCGGCTGTGCCGAGCACACGCGACGTGCGCAGGGCCGACAAGCCTGCCAGCACGAAAAGGACCGTCAAGATCCAATGCCGCACGCTGAAGTCGAACAGTCGCGGCGTCCAGCCACGCAGCCCGGGCACCGAATACGGAGGCTCCGTGGGGCCGTCCACTGCGACGCGCTGGTAGCTGATGGCATCCCGGTCAACACGAAACACACCGTAGTCGATCGGTGAGTGGTCGTAGCTTCGCGCACTGCCTGCGACCACCACGATGTGCACGCCGTCTGACGTGCTGATGTCGTGGGTGCCGTGGAGGTGGCCCGAAAGAATCCAGTGGACGCCATGCTGCCGGGCCAGCGCCAGCAAACGGGCTCGCGTGTCGGGTGGCCAGTTCGTTGCGGCTTCCGGTTCCGACTCATTGGTGACGAAGGGCGGCCGGTGAGTGATCAACACGATGTGCCTGCGTCGAGCGTCGTGATGGGCAGCGAGGCTGCGCTCCAGAAAGGCCCACTGCCTGTCGAATTCGGCCGGCGAGATGCGTCGGTCCCGAGCGGTCTCCGAGTTGATCACCACGAAGGCGCAGTCCCGAAACACGACGTCGAAGTAGTCTGGCCCGAAACGCTCGCGGTAGTCGGCCAGGGTTGCCGCGTCCGTCACATCGTGGTTGCCGGGCACCAGCACGAGCCGTGCGCCAAAGTGCGACGCCTGCCACTGGAACAGCCACTTCTGCCAGATGCTGCGGTCTTGCACCAGGTCGCCCGCCACAAGCACGAGGGGCAAACGCGCCGCATTGACGCTGTCTACGATCTTCCCGAGCCGGTGAGCGTCGCCGTACTCGCCCCCGGGACCGAAGCCGATCTGCGGGTCGCCGAGCAGGGCGAAATCGAATGGACTGAAGGCCGCTGGTGCGGCCTCGATGCTGAGCGGTGAGTCCGCCCAGGCCGGGCTGCCGAGCGCACAGCACAACAGCATTGCGACGGGCAGCGCCCTGGGTGGCGCGGCACTGCCACACCCGAACAGCCTCGCCATTGCGCGCAGCCAGGCACGCATGGCGGCAGTCATGGGCGCACCCGCTCGGTGGTGACGGTGCCGCGAAGAGCTCCCCAGCCGACCATCGCGGCCCCCAGCACCTCGAGCAACCACCCCCATTGGTCGACCACGGCACTCGATCGCAGACCCACATGGACGAACTCGGCGGCGCGCATCAGCACAAACAGCGCCAGAACGCTGAACCCACCGGCGGGCAGCCGCAGCCGCCGGGCCACGGGTGCCAGCCACCATGCGGCGGCGCCTGCCAGCGCCATGCCTCCTGCCGCGAACACCAGGAAAAACACGGCCTGCGCCTCGTGGCGGTGCCCATACCAACCCTGCTCGTGGGCCAGGTCGCGTCCCACCTGGATCACCCATGTTTGCAAGTCGAGTTGCTTGTTGAGCGCCAGAAGCGCCATCACCATGCTCGAGCCCAGCCAGCCGATCGACAGCCGCATCTGGAGTTGTGCCTCACGGGGGGCCGACCGCGCCAACACGATGTGACCGTAACGGCTGCTGCGGTGCGCGCGCCAGCACATCACCGCGCATGCGGCATACAGCAGGCAAACGAGCCATCCCGCGAACGTCGGATCGCCCACGCCGACATGCCAACGACCGTCCACGACATCCATGGCGCGACCAATCAGCGACGCTGACGCTGCATCGACACCAGCTTTTCGAACAGCGCCATGTCCTGCTCGGTCTTGAGCAGTGCGCCCAGCAGCGGCGGTATCACCACCGACTGGTCCTGGCTGTGCAGCG
>CANBSV010000131.1 GCA_947372225.1 Burkholderiales bacterium
GCGCTCGCAGATCCTGCAGCAAGCTGGCACGGCGATGGTGGCGCAGGCCAACCAGTTGCCTAACCAGGTGCTGTCGCTGCTGCGCTGATCCCGGTACGTCACGGCACTGTCCGTGTCACCGCAAAGCCGCCCTGAGGGGCGGCTTTTTCATGGGCCACGCTTTTTGATTTGAGCTCGAGAAGGGCCTCTTATCGGGGCAATGCGAGGGGTTCGGATGTCCAAGAATTCAATCAACAGGCCGCACTTGAGGAAGGCCTGAAGTTGCCGGGTCGCAGGCTCGGAAGTGTCATCGGATCCTTCAGGAGTTCTTCTCATGTCTCAGACCATCAACACCAACATCAATTCGCTGAACGCTCAGCGCAATCTGGCGCAATCGCAGGGCGCGCTCGCGACGTCCATGCAGCGTCTGTCTTCGGGCTTGCGCGTCAACAGCGCCAAGGACGACGCAGCCGGCCTGGCGATTGCCGACCGCATGAACGCCCAGATCAAGGGCATCAACGTGGCGATCCGCAACGCCAACGACGGCATCTCGCTGGCGCAAACCGCTGAAGGCGCACTGTCCACCGTGACCGATGTGCTGCAACGCATGCGTGAGCTGGCAGTGCAAGCGCAAAACGGCTCGAACGGCACGTCCGACCGCGCCAACCTCGACACGGAATATCAGCAGCTCAGCGCTGAAATCACCCGCATCGCGACGCAGACCAAGTTCAACGGCAACGCCATCGTGGGTGCGAGCGCCGGCGCACAGACCTTCCAGATCGGTGCCAACAACGGCGACACACTGACGATCACCACGTCGACGGTGACCACCGTGGCGGGCGGCCTGACGACGGCGGCGGCTGCGTCCACGGCACTGGCGGCCATCGACACGGAGCTCGACACCATCACGACGGATCGCGCTTCTTACGGTGCCGTGATGAACCGCTTCCAGTTTGCAATCTCGAGCCTGCAAGTCACTGGCGAAAACCAGAGCGCTGCACGCGGTCGCATCATGGATGCGGACTTCGCAGCGGAAACGGCCAGCCTGGCGCGTTCGCAGATCCTGCAGCAAGCCGGCACGGCGATGGTGGCGCAGGCCAACCAGTTGCCCAACCAGGTTCTGCAATTGCTCAAGGGCTGATCGCGCTGTCACCGAAGGGCGGGCGTCATGAGACGCCGGCCCTCGACGCGGCTCAAGTCGCGAGCGACATGGCCGATACAGCCTACAACGCGGAGCTGTTCGAGCGTCCGTACTGGCGCCGCCGGTCCGTTCAAGGTCCGCCGGCGCCGTTTCTTGTTGCGCTAGGAGATTTCCATGGCCACCATCAGTTCAGCCGGTATCGGCAGCGGCCTCGACGTCAAGTCGATCATCACCCAGTTGATGGCCATCGAGCAGCAGCCCAAGGATCAACTCGCCGCAGCCGCGACCAAGATCCAGACCCAGATCTCCGAGGTCGGCAAGGTGACCAGTGCGTTGTCCACGTTGAGGGACCTCAGCTCCAAGCTTTCGTCGAACACGTTCTGGAACCAGACCACCGCCAGCTCGAGCAGTTCGGCCGTGACGGTCACGTCGAGCAGCACTGCGCTGCCCGCCAACTATTCGGTCGAGGTGCAGCAGTTGGCCAGCTCGCAGTCGTTGATGGCGGGGCAGACGTTCGCCTCGTCGACGGCCCTCGTGGGCTCCGGGACACTGAACATCGAGATGGGAACCTGGGGCACGGGACAAACCACCTTTGCAGCGTCCAGCACGCCATCGTCTGCGGCGATCACGGTCGATTCAACCGACACCGTCGAGTCGCTGCGCGACAAGATCAATGCGGCCAAGATGGGCGTGTCGGCGAGCATCCTCACCGACGCGTCGGGAGCCCGCCTGGTGGTGCGCTCGACCACGTCGGGAGCGGCCAACGGATTTCGCATCACCACCAGTGGTGCCACCGGTGCCGTGGCGACCATGGGCTACGACCCGTCGACCGGCGTGACGGGGGCCACCCAGACCAGGCCGGCCGCTGACGCCAAGGCCACCATCGACGGTGTGAGCGTGACGTCCACCACCAACTCGTTTGCCAACGTGATGGACGGCGTGTCGCTGACGGCCAACGCGGTGACGACGACGGCAGCCACCGTGACCGTCAGCAATGACACCGCAGCGATCAAGACCAAGCTGCAGGAATTCGCCACCGCCTACACCGCGCTCAACAGTCTCATCGCCACCGACACCAAGTACGACGGGACGACCAAGAAGGCCGGGCCGCTGCAAGGCGACAGCACCATCATCGGCGTGCAAACGCGCATGCGCACGCTGCTGGGCGCGACGTCCACCGCGTCATCGGCATTCGCCCGCATGTCCGACGCCGGTTTCGAGTTGCAACGCGATGGCAGCCTGACGATCAACGCGACCAAGATGGACAACGCGCTGTCGAACCTCAGCCAGATGAAGGCGCTGTTCGTGGACAACACCTCCACCACCACCAGCGGCGAAGGTTTCGGCAAGCAGTTCTACGACACCGCGTACAGCCTTCTCACCACGGGAGGTGCGATCAATTCGCGCTCCACGGCGCTGTCTGACAAGCTCCAGCGCAACCAGAAATCGCAGGACGCCATGGATGCGCGACTGGCTCAGACGCAAAAGATGCTTGAGGCTCAATACGGCGCGCTCGACACCCAGATGGCCTCGCTCAACGGGCTGTCAAGCTACGTGACGCAGCAGGTCACGCAGTGGAACAAGACCGGGGCCTGAGCTCCGGAAACACGCTCTGAAAACGGCTGAATTTGACAGTCCTGTCACTAAAGTCGGGGTGCCCCCCGCCGATATTCAGTAAAGCAACCACTACTGAGATCGGACACCATGTTTGCAGCCACCTACTCCGCCACGCGCTCTGCTCCCATGCTCGCCAATGCGTACCGTCAGGTGGGCAACGAAACGGGCATTTCGAGTGCCAACCCCCACAAACTGATCCAGATGCTGTTCGATGGCTTCGCCGAGTCGGTGGCGCAGGCCCGCGGTGCGCTGCGCGCGCGTCAGATCGAAGCCAAGGGCCGTGCCATCAGCCGTGCCCTGGCCATCATCGACGAAGGTCTGCATGCCGGCCTGAACCTGTCAGCAGGTGGCCCGCTGGCAGCTGAACTCGACGAGCTCTACACCTACGTGGCTTTGCGGCTGACGCAAGCCAACATGCGCAATGACGAATCTGCGCTCGACGAATGCGTGGCGCTCATGGAGCCGATTCGCAGCGCCTGGGCTCAGATTGGTCCTCAGGCTGCCAACTCATCAACGTACATGGTGGCCAACGCTTGAACACACACATGAACACACGAACAAGCGAAAAATCCATGAGCTCCAATCTCATCCATTACTATGAAGCCATCGAACGCGCGAGTCAGGACATGCTGACGGCCGCACGCGATGGCGACTGGGACTCGGTTGTCAAGCTCGAAGGGGCTTGTGCGCTGCTGATTTCCCAGCTCAAGCACGCGGCGTCCAATCGCTCGCTCGATAGCACCGAAAAGCAACTCAAGTCGCGCATCATGCAACGCATCCTGGTCAATGACGCTGAAGTTCGTGTCCTCGCCGAGCCCTGGCTCGAAGGTCTGGACGAACTGTTGGCGGGTCGATCGACCACCATGCACTGAGGACTCACCGTCGATGAGCAAACCCGAGGCCGGTGATGGCGGCAATCTCGACGATTACCGCATCACCGCGGTGGCTGAGGTCGCTGCCTTGCTCAAGCGATTGGTGGACTCGGGCGTCACGCTCAACCTGAGCACGCCTTCTGGCGCTGCGCTGTCGAGCACCTTGTGGACGATGGACACCCAGCGGGGGTTGCTGACCTTCAGCGCGGATCCCACCGCGCCGCAATTGCAAGCGCTGGTCGAGTCGACCGAGGCGATGGTCGTGGGCTACCTCGACAACATCAAGGTGAAATTTGAAGTGGGCGGGATGGTTCTGGTCCACAACGGCAAGTTCTCTGCCATCAGTTGTGCGATGCCGGGCGAGATGTTCCGCTTTCAGCGTCGTGACTTCTTCCGTGTGCGTCCATTGCTGCGCAACGAGCCCTTGGCACGGTTCCACCACCCCGTGCTGACCGACGTGCAGCTCACGCTGCGCGTGCTCGACGTGAGCATCGGTGGTTGCGCGCTGCACTTGCCGCCTGATGCGCCCATGCTTGAGCCGGGCGTGCTGCTGGGTTCGGTCGAACTCGACCTCGATGCCGACACCCACTTCGTGGTGCCGCTGCACCTGCACCACCTGTCGTCGATGGCCGTCGAGGGCCGGGGCATGAAGCTGGGTTGCGAATTTCACAAGGCGAGCATGGAAAGCCTGCGCTTGCTCCAGCTTTACATCGATCGGACTCAGAAAAAGCGCAGGATGATGGCGCTCGACTGATCCCTTCCAAGGCGCGGTTTGCCAACTAATGCACGTCTGCGGCCTTTGTCAACGCGCCGCCTCAAGTTCGCCCCCCGGTAGCCGAAGAGTTGAATATCCGTCACTCTCGCACCGTCGTAAGGAGCGAATCATGAGCATCAACAACGTGCAGCGCACCGACAGCGTCGAACGTGTCCTGCCCACATCGGCTTCCCTGTCGGCTCCCGACAAGACCGTCCCGCAGCCGCAACTCGACAAGCAGTCACCCGGGCACGCCACGCTGTCCTCCGAAAACGAAGCGCCGCTGCGTTTTCCCTGGCTGAGCTGGCAAACCCGTGAGCTCGATATCGCCTCGAAGCAGCCTTCACCCTACGGAACGATTCCGTTGCTCGGCAAGGAACTCGATCAGAAGGTCTGAGATCCCGCGGGTGCAGGCCTCAGATCTGCATGTTCATGATTTCGCTGTAGGCCTGGACCAGCTTGTTGCGAACCTGCAAGGTCGCCTGAAAGCCGATCTGGGCCTTTTGTGCGGCCACCATGGTCTGCTCGATGCTGACGTTGGGGTTGTCCAGTTGCACCTCACGCTGCAAACGACCCACTTCGGTCTGGCTGTTGCTCACCGTTTGCAGCGCTTGAGTCAAGGCGGTCTGAAATCCGCCACCGTCGACGGGTTTCGCCTTGCCCAGGGGCTGCCCTTGCGTGTTCAGCCCGGCGCGTGCCACGGCCTGAGCGAAGTCGAAAGGTTTGAGCGTGACGTTCATGACGGTTCCCCGGTGACCATTGGGCCGGCCTGATGCAACAGCACCTGGCGCGCAGCACCCAGTGGGAGGAATCGTATTCAGACCGGCCCGAATTGAATGGGCGAACAAGGGGGCGATTGCTCGGCTGTTCGGTCGTTGGCGACCCTCAAGTCCTCCGAATAATCGATTCCATCGGCCGGTGTATTCGGCTTTGCTTCCGACGTGAACGAGAACGATGGACAACGCACTTACCCTGAACGCTCCAGGCGTACCGACGACGCCCGACACCGGATTCGCCTCACGTCTGGCGGCACTGCCGGCCAAGAGCAAATTCAATCTGGGCCTGGGCCTGGCGGCGCTGGCCGCGGTGGTGGTGGGCCTGATCATGTGGAGCAACGAGGGCGACTACAAGGTGCTCTACGCCAATCTGTCGGACAAGGACGGTGGCGCCATCATTGCGCAGCTGTCGCAGATGAACATCCCCTATCGCCACTCGGATGGCGGTGCCGCGATCCTGGTGCCGGCTTCCAAGGTTCATGACGCCCGGCTCAAACTGGCGTCGGCCGGCTTGCCCAAGGCTTCGGTGGGCGGTTTCGAGCTGATGGACAGCGCGCGTTTCGGCCAAACGCAGTTTCAGGAGCGCCTGACCTTTCAGCGTGGACTCGAAGGCGAGTTGAGCCGTTC
>CANBSV010000132.1 GCA_947372225.1 Burkholderiales bacterium
CCGCTGGGCCGCTCGGACCTTGACCGGTTCAACCTGCTGTTGTTGCCGTCGTTCGATCGTTTCTTCTCGGACATCGATGCGCTGCGTTTCACCCTGATCTTGCCGCGCGAAGACATGCATCGAGTGGCCAGTCAGTTGCCTTCGAATCCGGCCTACAACATCGTGCTGGTTTGCGAAGATGACCTTTGTCCGGATTTGACGGAAATTCGCGGCAACGGATGGTTTAAGCAGCAAGTTTTGAAGCTGGCGGCGGCGCGTCTCACCGGTTCGCCCTATTACCTTGTGCTGGACGCCGACGTGATCCTCAAGCGCGCCTGTTCCCTGCAGGACTGGTTCCCAAACGGCAAACCACTGGCGCAACTCGCGAAAGCTGCAACCCACTGGGACTGGTGGGGCGCGAGCAGCCATATCCTCAAATCGAACGTGAAACTTGGCGAGTATTCGCCCGTCATGGACGTGACGCCACAGTTTTTGCATCGCTCGAGCTGCGTCGCACTGCAACAGGCCATCGCTTCTCGCAACACGGCACCGAGTTGGGAGCGTTTGCTGATGGAGTCAATCGGCATACCGTGGACCGAGTACACGCTTTACTGGCTGTATCTCATGGAGCACGACTTGGTGCGTGAGCTCTACGACGACTCTGACCGGAAGATCAGCGATGGCATCTGGCTGCACAAAAGGTTCAACTGGTGGCATCTACGCAAAGCGTTCAAGTCCGATGCTTGGTTTCTCGTCATACAGAGCAACCTGGGGCTGGACCCGCTCACGGTTCACAAGCGGATCAGTCCCTGGCTTCGGTGATGCCGGGCGGCCGTGGTTTTGCCTCGGGTTGGGTCAGTTGATTAGGCGCAGGCTCGTGAGGGCGCCGACGGCAGGGCCGTTCAGGGCAGGTCGACTCAGAACTTACCGAGCCAGTCGCTGGAATGCACGGCTGTCGCGCAGCAACGTGACGTAGTCGCCGTCGTCAACGATGCGACCTCGCTCCAGAACGAAGATGCGGTCGCAGTCAATCACCGTGTTCAGCCGGTGCGCGATCAGGATGACCGTGATCTTGCGAGACAGCGTGTCCACAGCTTCGATGATGGCTTTCTCTGTGGCGCCATCGAGTGCGCTGGTGGCTTCGTCAAGTACCAACACCGACGGACCGTGATAAAGGGCCCGCGCGATGCCAACGCGCTGCCGCTGGCCGCCGCTGAGCCTGATGCCGCGCTCGCCAATGACGGTGTCGTAACCTTGCCCGAGCTCTGCCACGATGAATTCGTGCAGGCTGGCCGCGGTCGCGGCCGCGCGAACGGCATCGTGGTCGATTTCATCGTCGTGGACCCCGAAGGCGATGTTTCGAGTGATGCTGTCGTCCGACAGCCAGATGTGCTGAGGCACGTAGCCTACGTTTCGCTGCCAAGCAGAGATGTTGTCAGCCGTCAGTTCTATGTCGTCGATCACGATGGCCCCGGCATTAGGGCTCAGCAGTCCCATCACCATGTCCACCAGGGTCGTTTTCCCCGCGCCGGTCGTGCCCACGAAGGCAACCGATGTGTTTTTCGCGATGCGCAGACTGACACCTCGCAGGGCCTCAGTCTGGGCCTGAGGGTACGCAAACGACACATCGCGGATTTCAATGGCACGCTCAAAATTAAGCATTGGCCCTATCGATTGACTCCCGGCAGGCGGCGCAGGCTCAGCGAGGTCGTCATGCAGTGTCTGTAGCGCGACCCGGTTGAAGTGCATGTACGCGAGGTTGCTGTAGATCGACTGCAAGGCCGGCAGAAGCCTGTAGCCCGCGAGCAGATACAACGCCAACACCGGGAGCATCTGTCCAAGCGCTGCACCGCCCTGAGCCATGGAAAGGACAAACACCACCACACCGGCAATCGCCAACGTTTCGATCGCGTGACGCGGAATCAAGCCGATGGCATTGCGACGCATGTCAACCTCGGTGAGGCGCTTGGAAATGCTCCGGTAGCTGTCGACAAACAGGGCTTCTCGCTTCAAGAGCTTCAGGTCCTTGATGCCGCCGAACGCCTCACTGCCGACCCGGTGGGCCTGCTGCCGGTACTCGTGCCCCAGTCGCCCAAGCTTGTCAACACGCGAACCCGTGTACCAGTAGATCAGTGCGTAGGCGCTCCCCAGCGTGAGAAACGCAGTGGCGGCCGCTGACGGATTGGTGATGAACAGCATGACCAAAATGGACAGAGCCACACAACTGCTTGCAGCGATACGGGTGAAGGGAATCAGGACCCCCTCAATCACATGCGCAGACTCTTCAAATACGTTTCGCCGCAACTCGTTGGTGTTGCGCGTCAGGAAATACGCATAGGGGCGCGACAGGTAGCACTCGAGCAAGCGCGTCGCGAGATTGCGTCGGCACAGGGCGGTGAACAGCGCGACCAGCCAGTTGGAGAAGGCGAAAAACACATTGCGCAGCGTCATGACCGCGATGACGCAGCCGCCAAGGAACATCAGAAACGCGTGTTCCTGCTCGAACCCGGTCCAATGTTGCAACCGCACGAGGTAGGGATGTGCCGGGTTGTCGCTTGTGCTGACCAAGGCGCCGATGAAGGGAACGATCGAGCCGATTCCAGCGATCTCCAACATCGCGAGCAGCACGGACAACAGCAGCAGCCAGAAAAATCGGCGGCGGTCCTTGCGGTCAAGCAGTCCGAGAGCTTGGCGTGCTGTGTCCAACATGCGGCATTATTGCAGGCAGTGCTTGGAAACTTATGGCTCAGCCCATGAGCCAGCGATACGATTTGTTGCACAGTTGAGCCCAAATTGATTTTCGAAAGGACCTACCCATGTTCAACCCATCCAGCCGTCTGCGGGTGAATGACCGCCACGTCACGGCGAGCGTGATTGACGGCGAGGCCATCATCATCAATCTCGAGTCCGGGCTTTACTACAGCCTGGATCAGCTTGGAGCTGCGGCGTGGGAACTGCTCGCGTCTGGGCAAAGCATTGCGGCAGCGGCAGACGCACTGGCGCAGGCCTGCAAGGGGGATTCATCGGTCATCGCAGCCGACTTGCAGCATCTGGCTGACCAACTGGCCTCGAGCGGTCTGGTGTCGCTGATCGAAGACGCGACGGTGCCAACCGCCGCGGTCGATCTTTCTGCCATCTCCCAGCTGTCCTGGGCGCCGCCGACGCTCAATGTGTATGACGACATGGGCGACGTCCTCGCCCTGGATCCACCTCTGCCGCAAGTCGCGATCGACTGAATCCGTTTTGCGACCCTTCCTGCCACTGACCGTGATGCCATGACACAGCCGCTTGTTTCCTGCCTTTGCGTCACCCGAAACCGACCTCGTCTGCTGGGTCGCGCTGTCAAGTGCTTTCTGAGCCAGAGTTGGGCCCGTGCCGAATTGCTGGTCGTGTTCGAGTCGGACGACATCGCCACGCGGGACTACCTGGCCGGCATCACCGACCCGCGGATTCGCGCCATTGAGGTGCCCATCGAGCCCAAGCTGAGCCTTGGTGCTTTGCGCAACCTCTCGGTGAGATTGAGTTCTGGCGATTACGTTTGTCAGTGGGACGACGACGACTGGTACCGCCACGACCGGATTGACACTCAGATGAGCGCGCTGCTTGCGAGCCGTCTGGAAGCTTGCGTGCTGTCGCGCTGGATCTGCCTCGATGTGCCGCGTCGACGCGGATTCATAGGACGCCACCGCACCTGGGAAGGCAGCATCGTGTGCCGCAAGGACGCCATGTTGCCCTACCCCGAGCTCGCCAAGAAGGAAGACACGCCGATGATCGAGGCCCTGCAGGAGCAGGGGAAGTTGTTGTTGCTGGACCGCCCCGAGATTTACGTCTATCACTTCCATGGCGGGAACACGTGGGATCGCGCGCACTGGGTCGACGTGGTGCATGGGGCGCGCCAGATGAAAAGCAGCGAGGTCATGGCGTTGCTCAGCGAGGTTGATGCGCTGTCGCTCGGCGTACCCCAGGACGACGAAGTGGCGCAGATGATCGAGCCGACGCGCCGTACCAGCGAGCTCGCGATGCAAGTCCACCAGGAGCAGGTGACGATTTCGCGGTTTCGGTTCGCCGGTCAATCGGTTCGTCTGCGCGTAGCCGGATCACAGTTGTCCGCGCACATGAACGAGGCCTTCGAACAGTTGCGCGTCGATGAGCCCGACGACGCCCCGGCCGCTCTGCACATCGAAATGTGGGACCGCGCGCGCACGGGCATCGGATGTCCCGGTGTCGCCTACGTGCCTGACAGCACGACGCTCCTTGATGGCGGCATCATCAACAGCTACGCGGACGAGGAAATACTGCGCTACGAGCGCGGTCACTATGTCACCACGCTCGACCGCGCGGGCAGCCAGCTGTTCAGTTGCAGAGCCGATGGTGGAAATCTGGCGCTCTACGAGCGAGCCAAGCCCTTCGACATGATGCTCGCGCGCTGGTACTACGACCAAGGCGTTCAGCAGATCCACGTCGGACTGGTTTCAAAAGATGGCAACGGGGTGATCTTTGTCGGTGCCAGCGGCTCTGGCAAGTCGACCGCCACGCTGGCGTGCGCTTTGGCGGGGTACGCATACCTGGGCGACGATCACAACGGGCTCGAACTGACGCCGGACGGCGAATGCATCGGCCACAGCATCTACAACTCGGCGCGCATCACCGAGGATCACCTGGTGCGATTCCCGCAGCTTGCTCCGTGGGAGATCAAGGCAACCAGCGAATGGGACCACAAAAGCATGCTGTTGATGAGCCGCATCCCGATCATTCGCACCGCAGCGACCACACGCATTCGAGCGGTGGTCATGCCAAGGGTCGTCGGTGACGGTCTGTGCACCTGGCAGAAGGCGTCGAAGGTGCAAACACTGATTGCGCTGGCACCCACGTCGCTGCGCGGGCCACTCAACGCCGGGTACAGCGGGTTCAGCAACCTCGCGGAGTTCATACCGCGTATGCCGTGTTTTCGCCTGAACATCGGCCGCCACGTCGAGGACATTCCGGCCTGCGTCGACAGTCTCCTTGCCGAGGCCCTGTCATGACGGCGCGCGCCGTCAAGGCCTGAGCGACGGCGCGTGCGCATCCTGTTCTGGTGCGAATCCTTCTGGCCATCGATCGGTGGTTCGGAAACGTTTGCCGCCGTGCTCATGGAGGGGTTGCGCAGACGCGGTCATACCTTCGAGGTCGTCACGCGCCTGAGTGGCGCTGAGGAATCGCCAACCTATGAGTGGCAAGGCGTACCGGTGCAACGGATCGACGTCGACGAGCGTGCTGCCACCGAACGTGACCTCGGCGTGATCCTGCCGGCGCGGCAGCGCATCGCAAAGCTCAAGAAGCGCTTCGAGCCCGACCTGGTGCACGTCAGCCTGCCCGGTCCGAGCCTGCTCGTGCACCGTTTTACAACTGAAAGCGCCTGGCCATGCCCAACGCTCGTGTCCTTGCACGTTCCGCTGGAGCCCTCACTGGTGATGTTCAAGCGGCCGGCCTATGAGACCACTCGAGATGCAGCCTGGGTCACTGCCTGTTCGCGGGCCCTGCTCGACCACGGACGATGGATGGTGCCGGAAATACGCGGCCGCAGCAGCGTGATTTACAACGGCCTGCCTGCGATCGATGCCCTGCCCGCAACGCAGCGCAATTCGGGTGGATTTCGGCTGTTGTGCGCCGGCCGACTCGTGGAGCAAAAGGGCTTTGCGACGGCGATCAACGCCTTGCATCGCGTGCTGCAGGACGGTCACGATGCATCGCTGCGCATCCTCGGCGATGGACCCCTGCACGACGAACTGACC
>CANBSV010000133.1 GCA_947372225.1 Burkholderiales bacterium
TCGGCGCTGCCGACCGCACCGCTGCTGGCGCGTGGCCGGTTGGGGCCGCGCCAGCTTGAGCGACTTGAGCAGGTTCTGATGGATGAAGGCCAGGCGGGGCGCGTGCGCATCGTCGTGCTCCACCACCCGGCTGCGGCGGGCGCCATCGGCTGGCGCAAGGCACTGGCCGACGGACCGGCGCTGCGTTCGGTGCTCAAGAGCGCAGGCGCAGAGCTGGTGCTGCATGGGCATGCCCGCGATGCTCGCCTGGACGCCATCGCCGGGCCGCGTGAGCCGATCCCCTGCCTGTGCGTGCCGTCGTCTTCGGCGCTGCCCAATCCCAAGGACCAGGGCGCGCGCTGGCATCGGTTGCGCCTGCTGGGCATCGGCGGCGATTTGCGCGCCGAGGTCACGGTGCGGCGATGGTCCACCGACTCGAACGCCTTCACGACCGGTGCCGTCTACGAGTTGTGTTTGCCTCGGCGTGCCACAGGGACCGCGGCCGATAATCCGCCGCTGTGATTCCCTGATGAACCCGAGCATGGCCAACGCGACTGAGACCAGGTTCGGCGATCCCGCCACGCGCGTGGCGCAAATCGAGTGCCGCACGCCCCTGCTGCGCTGCGTCTGCTAGGACCGCGTACCTTGTTTTCCTGGTTTACCCTGGATCGGCTTGACCGCTATGCCCTGCGTTTGATTGCCGGGCCGATGGCGCTGTCCTTGTTGGCGCTGTTGGTGGCGCAATTGCTCGAGCGGCTGTTGCGTTTGTTCGACCTGGCCGCGTCTGCCGGTGCCGGACCCGCGAGCGTGGTGCTCATGGCATCCACCCTGGTGCCGCACTATCTGGGACTGGCGCTGCCCATGGCCTTCACCGCAGCGATCTTCATGGCGGTGGCACATCTGTGCGATGACAACGAGCTCGATGTGATGTTGATGGCAGGCCGTTCGATCGGCCGCATTGCCGCGCCCTACTTCATGCTGTCGCTGATGCTCAGCGTGTTCAGTCTCTACCTTTACGGTCAGCTGCAGCCCTTGGCACGTTACGGCTATCACGTGGCGGTCAATCAGGTGCTGCAGACGGGCTGGGACGCGCGTGTCGAGGAAAACCACTTCACCGACATCGGCCACGGGATGACGTTCACCGCCGATGTGATCGAAGCTGACGGCCGGCGCGTTCACGGCGTCTTCATGCATCGGCGCAGCGGGGGCAAGGAGTCCGTCTTGACGGCGGCTCATGGCCGCATCGTTCCTACCCCCGAAGGCCTGCAGTTGCAACTGGAAGACGGACGTGTCGTGCACCTGCGCGATGACCCGGGCACGGGTGGCGAGGCCATCACGATCTCGCGCTTCACGCACGGAGTGACCGACCATGATTTCTCGCCCAAGCCGCCACCGCTGGCTGCTCGCGGGGCCAATGTGCGAGAACTGACGCAGGCCGAACTGTGGAGAGACATGCACCTCGACGGCGGACAGGGCAAGCCAGCCGCCGAGTTCCACTCGCGGCTGGCACGCTCGATGATCTTCCCGTTCCTGCTGCTGTTGGCGTTACCGCTGGGCATGGCGTCCAAGCGGGGCCGGCGGGCGCCTGGGGTGGTCTTTGGCGTGCTGGCTCTGCTCGCCATCGACCATGCGATTCAGTTTGGCCAAGGTCTTGGCGGGACCGAGCGCGTGCCTGCCGCGCTGGCCATTTGGGCGCCATTCGCCATCTTTGCCTTGTTGAGTCTTTGGATCTTTCGCAGCAGCCTGGCCTGGCCGGGCGACAACCCGGTGCTGCGCGCTGTGATGGGTGTCGAAGGTCTGGTCGACCGCGTCCGCGTGCGCACCGCCAAACACAGTGGCGCCCGGAGCGCGGCATGAGCGGCCAACTGCCCGCCTATTTGCGTCGCCGCGTCGGGCTGCAGATCCTGGCGCTGCTGGCCGTGCTCACGGCCATGATGCAACTGCTCGAACTGCTCGATGTGACCAGCGACATCTTTGACCGCGGCCAAGGGCTGGGCGGCTTGATGTACTACGCCTTGCTGAGGACGCCGGCAGAGCTCGGTCTGGCACTTCCTTTGGCGGTGCTGCTGGGCACCATGATCGTCATGAACTCCATGGCACGGCGCCTGGAGATCATGGCCATGCGTGCCAGTGGCGTCAGCTTCAAGCGCATGCTGGGCCATCTGTTGCCGCTGCTGTTCGTGATCGCGATCTTCCATGCGACCTTGATGCAAGCGGTATTGCCTCGCGTCGAGGTGGAGCTCAAGCGCTGGTGGAATGCCAGTGCTCCGGCCGAGGAAGCACCGGCACCCCTGTGGGTTCACACACGGGGCGGGCCGGTCTCCATTGAAACCATCAGCCCTGACGGCCATCACCTGAAGGGCGTTCATTTGTACGTCCACCAATCGGGCCTGCTCACCTCCCGCCTGGTGGCTTCTACGGCACATTGGGACGGACGGACATGGCAACTCGAGGACGTCACCGAGTTGCGCATCAGTGACTCGGAAGTCAAGCGCATTCATGACGACGCACGAGAGTGGCGAACCAATCTGCAGCCCGACGAAGTGCTGCGACTGAACGTAGCCCGCCCCTACCTCTCCACTATGATGCTCGCCGAAGTGATCGCCGGCGCGCGCATCGGATCACAGCCCCGAAGCTATTACCAGACCGCCTTGTACCGATCATTCACAGCGCCGTTCGGCGTGTTCATCATGCTGCTGCTGGCGCTGCCAACGGCCGCGACACTCACGCGGGGATCGGGTGGCGGTGGCGCCATGTTGCTGGCGCTGGTGCTGGGCTTGGGTTTCCTGCTGCTTGACGGCATCCTGGCGTCGCTGGGTGCGAGCGGCCAGATGTCTCCGCTGTACTCGGCGCTCGGAGCGCCGTTGCTGTTTGGCTTGATCGGACTCGTGCGGCTGCAGCTGTGCGAGCGTCCTTGAGTTGCGTACCGGACCGATGAGCACCGTCGAAGTCATTGCGGTTGTCACGCCTGAACAGCTCGATCGATTCATCAAGCTGCCAGCCATCCTGTATGCCAAGGATCCGGCCTTCATTGCGCCGCTGCTGGTTGAGCGTCGTGAAGCGCTCTCGCCCGCCAAGAACCCGTATTTTCAGCACGCCAAGACGCAGTTCTGGCTGGCTCGCCGCGACGGTCGCGACGTCGGACGCATCAGCGCGCAGATCGACAGTCTGGTGGCCGAACCCGATGTCGGGCACTTCGGAATGATCGCTGCCGAAGACGATGCCGAGGTCTTTGCCGCCCTGTTTGCCGCCGCCGAGGGCTGGCTGCGTGAGCGCGGCAAGACACGTGTGCTCGGGCCGTTCAATCTGTCGATCAATGAAGAGACCGGCTTGCTGGTCGACGGCTTCGACACCCCGCCGGTGATGATGATGGGTCACGACCCGCACTACAGCGGACGGCGCATCGAGGCCCTGGGCTACGCCAAGGCCAAGGACCTTATCGCCTACATGTACGACATCGCGCACGAACTGCCCGCCGCGGCGCGCCGCAAGATCGACAAACGCAAGCCCGAAGCGCTGATCGTGCGCAAGCTCGACAAGAAGCGCTACAACGAAGAGTTCGACATGGTGACGTCGATCTTCAACGATGCGTGGTCGTTGAACTGGGGTTTCATTGCCTTCACGCAGGCCGAGATCGCACACATGGCCAAGAGCCTCAAGCCGCTGATCGACCCGAACTGCGTGGCGATCGTCGAGATGAACGGCGAGGCGGTCGGCTTTGGCATCGCGTTGCCCAACCTCAACGAACTGGTGGCCGACTTCGGCGGGCGCTTGCTGCCTTTCAACTGGATCAAGTTGCTGTATCGGCTGTGGCGCGGTGCACGTTCGGCGCGTGTTCCGCTGATGGGCATCCGGCGCAGCTTCAGCGGCAGCCTGGCCGGCGGACTGGCGCCCTTTCTCATCATCGACGCGCTGCGCAACGGGCTGCGCAACAAGGGTGTGCGTCAGGTCGAACTGTCGTGGATCCTCGAGGACAACCGCGCCATGCGTCACGTGATCGAGTCCCTGGGCGCTCACCCTTACAAGACCTACCGCGTGTACGAAAAAGCCTTGGGCCTGTGACCTTCAACCGGCCACAGCCAGCACGCATCCAAGGCGTCTGACATGAAGCAACTCACCGCGCTGGTATTGGCCGGAACACGCGCCAACGGCGATCCACTGGCCGCCTACGCGGGCGTGAGCCACAAGGCGCTGATCGAGGTGGGTGGCCGCACCATGATCGAGCGGGTGGTGAGCGCGCTGGCCGCGGTCCCTGAAGTCGCTCGCATCGTCGTGGCCATCGAACAGCCCGAGCTATTGGCCGAGCTGCCCGAGTTGCAGCCGGCTGCATGCGGCAAACCGCTGACGACCATGACGCCGGCATCCGGGCCCAGTGCCACCGTGGCGGCTGCGCTTGCCCTCGCAGGCGCGCCTTTGCTCGTCACCACCGCAGATCACGCATTGCTTCAAACAAGCTGGGTGATCGAGTTTCTCGGCGCATGCCCGTCAGATGCTGATGTCTGCCTGGCGCTTGGACGCCGAGATGTCGTTCAGGCGGCTGCGCCCCACACCAAACGCACCTGGCTGCGCTTCGCCGACGGGCATTTTTCGGGTTGCAACCTGTTCCTGATGTCCCGGCCGGCGGCCGTGGGTGCGGTGGAGTTGTGGCGTGAACTGGAGCGCGATCGAAAGGATCCGCTGCGCATGATGCAAAAACTGGGCTGGAGCCTGGCTGTGCGCTATCGCCTGGGTCAGTTGACCTCAAGCGCAGCCCTCAATCGCCTTGGAGAACTGGCCGGAGGCGCTCGCCTGGCCATCGTCGAAATGAGTGACGGACGTGCGGCGATCGATGTCGACAAGCCCGAAGACCTCGATCTGGTGCGCCAGTTGGTGGGCGGCGAAGCAGCGGCGTAGCGCCCCCCCGGCACCGACTGGGACTCTTCGAGAGCCCGTTCAGACCGCCGCAGCAGTCTCCCGTTTGATCCAACGTGCCGCCAAAGCGCGCACCTGCAACAGATCGGCCGGGTAGTCGAGTTCACCCCACTCCAGACCTTCAATTGAGGCCACCCGAATGTCCGCGCCGGACGTGGCCAGACGGTTGATCGCCGACAGGTACCAAAGCGCCGGCCCTTGGGGGGTGCGCATCGTGCGCTCGAGTTCCTCAACGAACAAAGCCGCGCCGTCGGCCTCGAAACGCAGAAAGCCGATCGACTCGCCATTCACCCGTTCGGCCGCCAGCGTCTTGCCGATGGCACGCAGACGATCGCCTTCGGTCTCGACCTTCATGTCGTCCGAGTCGTAGTCCGCCTTGCGGTCGATGGTGACGGTGATGGGCGCCACCGGGGCGGCAAACAACCGCTTGGCGATCTCAGGCTCGAACAGGGTGTCGCCATTGAGGATCAGGCACGAGCCCTGCAATTCGGCGCGGGCCATCCAGCAACTCGCCAGGTTGTCGGCCAACTTGTAAAACGGGTTGTAGAGGGTGCGCACTCGCATGCCGGAAGGCGCGACGCGGTTCAGTTCTGCCTCGACCAACTCCGGATGAAATCCGGTGACCACCACCACCTCAGGGACACCGTTTTCGGCCAGGCCCCGCAACTGCCATTCGAGCATGCTGCGCCCGCACAGATCGAGCAGGCACTTGGGCATCTTCTCGGTCAGCGGCAGCAAACGGCTTCCTTGGCCGGCGCCGAGAATGAGCGCGCGTTGGGGTTTGGACATGTTCCGAACTTTCAAGACAACGTGATTGGCGGGCGAGCTTACAAGAC
>CANBSV010000134.1 GCA_947372225.1 Burkholderiales bacterium
GATCGATCAGCAAGTCTGCTCAAAATTGCTGAGGCCCAAAAAGCCATTTTTGAACTTATCCATGCACATCAAAGTGCACTCGGCAACGATCCCCAAGGTCCACCCTTGGGGGAGCGAATTAAGCGTTGGTGGACAACGCCTACTCCACCCCCAACGCCTTAAAGACCGCATCCACCGGGTCCGAATAGAAGCTCGTCTGGAACTTCGCAAACAGCTCCCCTGGCACCGACGGGATGTCCGTCACACTGGACATCGGCAACAAGATCCTCTTCGCCCCGGCATCAAAGGCAACCTGGCTGAGAGCCTGCAGGTTGCGTGCCTGCGTCACAGTGCCGCCCAGGCTCATGTCCCCCATCACGGCCATCTGCGTTTGCAGTGGCCGCCCAAGGGCTGCTGAACACAGCGCGATGCAACTGGCCAAGGTCAAGCCCTCAGGAGCACCAGCGCTTTGCAGTTCCACCAGGTGGACGTGATAGTCCTTTTCCGTCGGGTGGATCGAGGCGCTGACGCGTGTGGCATTCGCCTTGAAGTAGTCAAAGGCCACACGCACCGGCTCGCGTGCCACTGAGCCAGACACTGACAACTTGCCGCCACCAGCCATCGATTGGATCTCGATGCGGTACACGCCCGGCATGCCGCCGTCGCCCATCGCAATGGTGTGCAGCACCCCGGGCTGCAAGCGCCCTTCCGGGATCAAGCCGCCGCCGCTCTGCTCAGGCACCGAGACGAAGCGCTCTTGCATGTCCTCCAGGTCGATGTAGGAGAAGTGGACGTCATAGAACTCCATGCCGCCGATCTTCTTGAGCTGCTCCTTCACCCTGCGGCGCGCTTCCAGCGCGTACTCAAGGCAGGTGCGCACCTGTTCCTTGTTGTACTCCCCCTGTGGGCACAGCAGCTTCAACAGGCCTGATACCGTGCGGCGCACCGCGATGGTGTCGCGCTGGTTCAGGTTGTTGCCCAGCTTGAAGTGCTTGTCGATGGCATCGGCAAAGCTGGTCTTGCGCATCTCGCGCAGTGCCTCGGCCAGGTAGTCCACGATCAGGCCAAACTGGTTCGTGAAGAACTCCGGCCGCATCTTCGGGATCTCCCAGCCTGGCACATAGGCATGGAAGCGATCGAAGAAGGCAGAGTCGATCATCACGTCTGGGAAGGGGCTGAACAGGTGACTGGTCTTGACCAAGGTCTCAACCGTCTGGCCCTGCGGCAGGTTGCCCACGAACACCATGGACGCGTTGGCGTTGATCGATTCGCGACCACGGCTGAACGAGCCCGAGGCCATGTAGTCCTTCATGATCTGGACGCCGTCCTGATCCTTGAAGTTGATGCCGGCCACCTCGTCGAAGGCCACCACATCCCACAGGCCTACCAGCCCCACCTTGCGGGCGCTCATGTTGTAGAACAAGTTGGCCACCGTGGTCTGGCCGCCGGACACCAGGATGGAGTTCGGGCTGATCTCCTTGTAGATATGGCTCTTGCCCGTACCGCGCGGCCCCAGCTCGCAGAGGTTGTAGTTGTTCTCCACCAGCGGAATCATCCGCGCCAGCAGGTGCCACTTCACCCGTTCTTTGAAGCAGGTGGGTTCCATGCCCGTCGAGCGCAGCAGCGCATCGATCCACTGCTCCTCGGTGAACCCCTTGCGGCCGGCGAACAGCTCTTCCATGTCCAGGTTAGGCATCTGGATGGGCTTGAGGTCCGACACCACGAACGGCGACGTGCGCTGGTTCTCCTCAAATCGGTACTGCAGCGTCACGATGCACCAGATGCCGCCGACCAGCAGCTTCTCGAACTGCCGCACGTAGGAATCAGGCACCTCGGCATTCTTGATGCCCAGGTTGGACAGCAGCGCCTCGTAGGCATCGCGGTTTTCGTTCAGCTTCACGGTGACCTTGTCGATCACCTTGAACGAGCCACGCTCGCGGATCTTGCTCTTGACCTTCTCGGCCTCGTCGGGCCGCACGTAGTTCTCGGCCAGGATGCTCTTGACCGTCACCAGGCCCGCGCGAATGGTCTCGGCGTCGTCTGACGCGCAGTACATGCCCAGCAGGTACTCCAGCACGTAGACCGGGACGTTCGCCCCTTCCTTGATCAGCTTGGTCAGGTCCTTGCGCACCACGCGGCCGGCGAAGTGCTCGTTCAGCAGCTTGTCCAGACCCGCGTCGATGGTGGCGGCAGGTGTCAAACCCGCCGGTGCAGTTTCGTCAGCCATGGCGACCCCTAAAAGTCATTGCTGAATGCGAGGTCGACGCGCAACGGGGCGCGCCAGGCCTCGGCCTTGGTCTTGGCATCTCGGGCCACCAAGAAGTAGTCCTTCGCACGGTCATACGATCCCGCGGCCAGCGTCAGCATGGCCGAACGTTTGCGCTCGTCGAGCATCGGCGAAGTGCTGTCGAAGGTGATGGCCAGCTCGTCGCTGATGGGCTTGTCGCCGTCGCGGATCGTGAAAAGCAGGGTCACCGGCAGGACACGCTCAGACACTGCCTCGGTCTGGATGAACTCGAAGCGCTGCTTGTTGGTGACTACCTTGTTGCTGGACCCGAGCAGGCTCACTTCCACCAGTTTGGTCTTGGTCTTCTCCGTGTCGCTTTCCTTGACGACGACGACCGGCACCACTACCTCCTGCGGCATGGCGCTGCCATGCACGAAGCGCGCCCCGCCCACGAAGTGAAAGCGGCCGGCGCCCTTGGGCACCAGGAAGTCGACGCTACCCGCACCTTCATCGGTGCCCGCCGTAGTGGCCGTGTTGCCCGCCCAGGCGTTCTGCATCGGCCACATGCCGCGGCCCAGGATGTAGCGCTTCTTGGGCTTCAGCACGCCCGGCATGCCTTCTTCCACGGTGTGCCGATCAGCCTCGTCCAGGGCGGATTCCTGGTACATGAAGCCATGATCGGCGGTGACGAAGATCGTCGAGCCATTGAGGTTGTTGACGATGAAGCTCACCAGTTCCGACAGCTCCTTGATGGCCTGCGCCGTCGCCCAAAAGGTCTTGGTTTCCGAGCCGCGCTTGTCACCCGTCATGTCGATCAGGTCGTGATAGACGTAGACCACCTTGTGCGGCTTGACGAACTCTCGGCCTTTGTCCTTTCCCTTCTCCATCAGTGCGTCGCGGCTGATGGCCACGCCGCCATGCCCGGCCAAGATCGCCGAACGCTGCTCCAGCGTTGACGAGGGCTGGCCGTCCACCGTCACGTCCAGCGACGCATTGCCCTTGTAGGCCAGGCGCTGGTGCGGCAGCAAGCTGGCCATGCCCAGCGCGGTATAGCTGGGCAGCACGCCCAGCATCGCGTCCAGGCGGGCCTTGACCCGGTTGCGGGCGTTTAGGTCGTCCACCAGTTCGGCCGCCGCCTCGTAGCGGAAGGCGTCGGAGATAACGACGAACACGCGCTTGGCCCCGCCATCGAAGGCCGGTGCAACGTGCCGCGCATAGAAGTGCTGCTGGTTAACGACTTCGTCCAGCTTCCAGGCCGACAGCAGGCCCGCTGGACCTTCGACGACGGCGCCCCAGGCGGACGACAACTGCCCGATGAACCAGCCGGAGTACGCATCTTCCATGCGGTCTCGCAGTTCATGCAGCAGTGACCAGCCCATCGGCTCCACCGACTCCGAGGCCCGCATGAACCAGCGGTACAGCTGATCGAACCGGAACAGCTCGGTGCGGTAGGCCTGAAACGCCGCTGCGGCGTTCGGGAAGCTAAACCCCTGCCCGTGCTTGGCTTGCAGCTCGAAGAAGCCCGCAGCGGCCACCAGCGCGTCGTAGCTGGCCGCCAGCGCCCGCGTGGCGTCATTGGCCCCCGCCAGCAGCGGGTTGGCCCAGTGGCCGTCGCGCCGCCGCGCGATGAGTTCGCGCACCTTGTCCATGTTGGCGCCGCCGCCGGAGATGATGCGCGCCTTGAGGTCGCCGATCACGCGCTTCTCGATGGCCTCGAACGTCATCGCGTCGGCCAGTTCCTCGGCCTGCATCGGGCCCAGCAAGGCGGCGATCTTCAGATCTTCGGCCACCAGACCGGACAGCACGTCGTAGCTGCCGTAGTTGGCCATGTCGGTGCGCCATCGGCTGGCGAACACAGATGCTTGCGCCGCCATGGCACGCGCTTCGATCACGAAGTGCGCCAGCGACGCGGCCGTGCTGTGGATGCCGTTGCAGAAGTCCGTGGCGAACAGACGGTAAAGCAGGCCCCGCAGTGTGGGCTCCTCACTGCCCGTTTCCCGATAGCCGAACTCACGCTCTACCAAGCTCCAGAATGCAGCGTCCAGGTCAAATGCCGCCAACTCGTCGAGCACTTTGGAGCGGGCGCCCAGGTCACCGCCTTCTGCCACCACGGCCGCAAACACCTTGAGCAGGATGGCCGACGGGTCCGCCGTTTCGGCTCGGGCGACGGCGGCGATCATCTTGCGGTCCAGGTCGTCGGCGGTGTCTGCCGGCTGCACCCAGCGCTTGAATCGGTCGAAGCGGTCACGGGCGCGCAGGTACTTGCCTCGGCCCTTCAAATGGTCGCGCAGCGCCCTAGTGGTCAGGCCCAGTTCCTCCAACTGAATGGAGGCCGTGTCCGCACTGAAGGGTTTTGACCGCAGCCGCGCATCCAGCAACCAGTCCGCCGCTGGCTCGGGCTCATCGAACGGTGCATAGAGCAGCCAGCGCGCGCCCACCTCGCGCTCGATCCAGATCTTGGCCTGCAACGCAGGCGTCCGGTCGAGCCGCAAAACCTTGACGCCCTCGATGTTGATGCCATCGATCTGCGTGGCGAACTCGCCACCCGCATCGTTCCAGAAGACCAAGGCATGGCCTTCCTGAAACAGGCGCGTCAGCGCTGCGAGGAAGACCGGCGCACTACTCATCGCTGCCGCCCGTGATGGCCTTGGCCTCAGCGACCAGGTCGCCGAACTTGGCGTAGTTCATCTTTACGCCGTCGTCCAGGTCCAGCGTGATCCGCATGTCCGCGTAGTGCCGCAGCTTCTCGTCGTAGGCCAGCAGCTCGATCTGCTTCTTGCGCAGCGACTCGATCTGCTTCTGCAACTTGGTGCGGGCTGCCGCCGACGAGGCTGCCGCCACGTCCTCGTCCAGCATCTCCAGCCGAGACACCACCTTGGCGACCTGCGGCACCACGTACTCGGCGCGCATGCGGGCCAAGGTGCCCTCGTTATAGCGATGCAGGTAGACCAGGGCCTGAAAGGCGCCGTGCTTGCCACTGGCGAAGAGCCAGTAGATCGGGCGCTTCTTGTAGGTCTGCAGGTGGTCCTTGAAAAACTTGTCAGCCAGGTAGCGGCGGATGGTTTCGTCGGAGGCGTCACCGCCCTTGGCGTCAAGGCCTGCAGCCAACCAAGCCATGTTTTCTTCCAACGTGGCAGCACCCCAGACGGCGCGCACGAACTCGCGCACACGGCTGGCGGCATCGTCTTCGAACCAGCGGTCGTCAGTGAGCGGGACGATGCCGTCGGAGTCGACCGGAAAGGTCTTTGCGTACCTGCTTGGGTCGAAGCCAATGTTGCCGGCGTTCGCGTAGATCAGCCCCCACTCATCGAGGCAATAGCGTCCCACCATGCATCCGATCACATAGGAGATGAGCCGCTGGCAATCCTTGCCACGATCGGCTTGGGCAAGGGTGATTTGATCTTCGGGGACGTTGCGGGACAGTTCTGCCTCAAGACCATAGGCTCGAATCACAATACCGTTATTTTCTTCCTCTATATTCTT
>CANBSV010000135.1 GCA_947372225.1 Burkholderiales bacterium
GTAGCCCCGCAGCAATGAGCTCAGTTGCTGTTTTGCGGCGGCAGCATCCCCCGAGAGCAACATCCACAGGTCCTGCACCGCGGGGCCGCTCAGGCAATCGTCCAGATCCACGAAGTGAGGGCCGGCATCCGTCCACAGGATGTTGCCGACGTGGCAGTCGCCGTGCAGACGAAGCCGTTCGATGGCGCCAACGCCCTCAAATGTTTCTTGCGCCAGGTTCAGCGCGGCATCGACGGCGCTCTTCCAATCGGCACGAGCGGGCGCAGGAATGTCTGCGTGACTAAGCAGCCAGTCGCGGCAGTCCCAGCCGAACTCGTTCATGGACAGGTCGCGGCGGTACGAGAACGGCTGGCGCGCGCCGACGAGATGCATGCGGCCGATGAACCGACCGATCCATTCGAGCGTGGCCGGGTCTTCCAGTTCGGGAGCGCGGCCCGCACGACGGTCGGTGACGCAAAACCGGTAAGCCCCATCGGGCATCGAGATCTCGGCCAGCGTCGGCGGCTCACCCATCAGCCGTGCCGCCACGCTGGAGTCGGGGTTGATGTGCATTGCCCATGGCGCAGCAATGGGGATTTCCTCGGCCATCAGCTCGCTGGCGAACGCATGCTCCTCGAGGATTTGCTGATCGCTCCAGCGCTGCGGTCGATAGAACTTCGACACGACAGCCCGCCCGTCTTCCAAGAAAAGCTGAAAAACGCGATTCTCGAAAGAGTTCAGTTGAAGCAGCCGGCCATCGGCGTACAGCCCGACGCTGTCCATGGCGTCAAGAACGGTCGCGGGGGTCAATCCAGCATAAGGGGTGTGCTGCGGCGCGGCACTGGGAGGAAGCTCGTTCACCTGACCATGGTACGCGGCTCATCAGCTGAGCCCACCTCGATTTGGTCCGGCGTGCTCACCGCCGTTGCGCCCGCTGCTGCCGCGCGTGGAGGTCGCGACATCATCTCGGTTGCAGATTCTGCGACGCCGATCGAGGAAAAAAATGAGTCTTGAAACAGGCTTGATTCCTGCCACTTGGGGTTGCGTTGTGCCCTGCGCGCAGCAACCGTGGATGCCAGAGTTGTCCATGCGGCATCCAGCAAGGGTGTCGGGCCCGTTTCGCGCGAGGTTTGAGCTGCCCCTGCGGGAGTTCCGAGTGGCATGGCCGCTCTCAATTCGGATATGCCGGGAAGCTTTTGTGCGTTGATCCAAAGGTGTTTGATGCCGCAGGCTGTCAGAACTGACTGACGGACCTGCAGGCTCCGCCTGGACCGGGGTCGATCAGCATCAAGATCCACCGCCAGAAGCACACGTCCGTCGCTCTCACACAGGGCAAAGGTGACGTAACTCGAACCCAGCAGGGCATACCAGTAACGCACTTTCGCCACGTCGTTCGGCTTGCAAAAGCGCACCAAGGCGAGTTTGGGCACGATCAGATGCCGAGGAAAAGCGCTTCGAAGAAGTTGATACACGCTGCGCTCGTCGCCAGTCAAAACCGCGCGTGCTGAAACGGCCCACTCTTTAGGCAACGCGGGAGCGTGCGGGGTCGATCTGCGCGTCCACGCGCCCAACAAACAACCCAGCAATAAAGCCGCAAGCATGGGCAGGAGCAAAACAGCAAGGCTGACGTTCATGATCACGGAGGAGATGTTAAACAACCAGCCGAAGTAAGACGCAACTTCGAACCCGTCGATTCTGGTACAGTCTCGGGCTGTCCTTGGAGTTCGTCTGCAAGGAGCTGGGACGGGCTCTCGCTTGTCCGCAAACGCTTGAGCGGCTGCCATTTCAAGAAGCAGTTCCGAAAGCAACCCGATTCCAGTGGTATCCCCGCTGGGCAATTTTTTAGTCATTTATCTGGAAAAAACCATGAAAACCTTCAGCGCCAAACCGGCTGAGGTGACGCATGAGTGGTTTGTGATTGACGTGACCGATAAGGTTCTCGGCAGGGTGGCCAGTGAAGTCGCCCTCCGGTTGCGCGGCAAGCACAAGGCCATTTACACGCCACACGTCGACACGGGCGATTTCATCGTCATCGTCAATGCGGACAAGATTCGCGTCACTGGCAACAAGGCCAACGACAAGATCTATTACCGTCACACGGGATATCCGGGCGGTATCTACGGCACCAAGTTCAAGGACATGCAGGCCAAGCACCCTGGTCGGGCGCTTGAAAAGGCCGTCAAGGGAATGCTTCCCAAGGGTCCGCTTGGTTACGCCATGGTCAAGAAACTCAAGGTCTACGCAGGCGATGCGCATCCGCACGCTGCGCAGCAACCCAAAGTTCTGGAACTCTAAGGGGACACGTGATGATCGGAAATTGGAATTACGGCACAGGCCGTCGCAAGTCATCCGTGGCACGTGTCTTCATGAAGAAAGGCACCGGTCAGATTCTCGTCAACGGCAAGTCCGTTGAAGACTACTTTGGCCGTCAGACCTCGATCATGATCGTCAAGCAGCCGCTGATGCTGACGTCGAACGATGCTGCCTTCGATGTGAAGGTGAATGTTCACGGTGGTGGTGAGTCGGGACAGGCTGGGGCCGTGCGTCATGGCATCACCCGCGCTCTGATTGACTACGACGCAGCGCTCAAGCCTGAATTGAGTCGCGCTGGGTTCGTCACTCGCGACGCCCGTGAAGTCGAACGTAAGAAGGTTGGCTTCCACGGTGCCCGTCGCCGCAAGCAGTTCAGCAAGCGTTAATCGACGCTGTCTGTGGATCGCAAGAAGCCGCCCTCGGGGCGGCTTCTTCGTTGTGGGGCAACACACAGCGCAATACCCTGACAGTTCGCAGGTTGCCCGGTGCCCACGGATAATCCGTCTAGATTTTTGTCAGTCGGGAGAGGTCACCATGAGTTCAGTCGCACAAGCAACCGCAGACCAGTCCATTTCGCAAGAACCCCCGCCGCCGTTGGTCTTCACTGACAGCGCCGCCTCCAAGGTCAAGGAGTTGGTCGATGAAGAGGGCAACCCTGATTTGAAGCTGCGCGTTTTCGTTCAGGGTGGGGGATGCTCGGGTTTTCAGTACGGATTCACTTTCGACGAAGTGATGAACGAAGACGACAGTCGCATGGACAAGAACGGTGTTACCTTGCTGATCGATGCGATGAGCCTTCAGTACCTGATGGGCGCCGAGATCGACTACAAGGACGACCTGCAGGGCGCTCAGTTCGTCATCAAGAACCCCAATGCCACGACGACCTGTGGTTGCGGATCGAGTTTTTCAGTCTGAACTGAACCACCAAGAGCTTCGGTTCAACTGCCGCCTTCGGGCGGCAGTTGCTTTTGGGGCTAACCAGAAGATTTAACTGCCCGCCGGATAGATGGCGCCCAGAACCCTCGGTCCTGCGGCGCCGGTGGCGGCGGGCAGATTCCCCGGGTGACGGTCGATACACCGTTGGGCCAACCATGCAAAGGCCACGGCTTCGACGCTTTCAACCGGAATTCCGTGGGCGGCAGTCGACTCGACCTTGGCCTGCGGCAGGCGTCGGGCCAGAAGTCGCATCAGGTGGTCATTCTTGGCGCCGCCGCCGCAAACCAGCAGGCTGCGAGTGTCTGGTGCGTGACGGCGAAGAGAGTCTTCACAGGCCCAGGCTGTCAGTTCGGCAAGGCTGGCCTGCACATCCTCGGGCTTCAGTGCGACGGCATCCGCCCGTTGCAGGCAGTCTTTCAACCATTGCTCATTGAACAAGTCGCGTCCCGTGCTCTTGGGCGGCGGCATTGCGAAGTACGGCTCGTTTTGCATCACATGCAGCAGGCGTTCGTTGACTTCACCCGCGGATGCCCAGTTGCCGCTCCAGTCACAGGGCTGCTTCAAATGCAAGGCGACCCAGTGGTCCATCAGCACGTTGCCGGGGCCGCAATCAAATCCGATGGTCACCCGATCGCGAGCCAGCACAGACAAGTTGCTCATGCCGCCCAGATTCAGGACGGCAACCGTGTGATCGTTCGAACTCAGGAAGGCCGCTTGGTGGAATGCCGGCACCAGCGGCGCACCCTGGCCACCTGCTGCGACATCACGGGAGCGGAAATCAGCGACCACGTCGATGCCCGTCAGTTCGGCCAGCAGCGCCGCATTGTTGACTTGCAGCGTGTAACCCGTCACGTCAAATTCGCGGGGGCGATGTCGTACCGTTTGCCCGTGGGCTCCAATCGCGGTCACCTCCCGAGGCGTCACCTGCGCCTGTGCAACCACGGCCATGGTCACCTCGGCGTAGATCCGAGCCAACGCATTGCCCGCAAGGGCCGCGCGGTGCAGTTCATCGGGCCCGGATACGTTGAGCTGCAACAACTCTTGCATCAACTCGGGCCGGAAGGGGCGATGCGCATGGGCCAGGATGTCTAAGGACAAGGGCACATCGGCGTCGCTCAGACGCACCAGCACCCCGTCGACGCCATCCAGGGACGTACCAGACATCAATCCAATGAAGATTCTGCTCATGGGTTGACCGCGCCAAAGAAAAAGCCCGCTCTCGCGGGCTGCCTCAGGTCAAACACCGACATCGTTCCGGGTCAGTCTGGTCACTCGAATGAAGAGGCGGAGCCGCTCAAGGTCTCGGCGGCGTCCAACTGGAGACGCACCGACTGGGTCGTTTTGGCCAACTCACGGCTGGAAAGCGGTGTCAGCGCTGCTGCCTCGGCGAGCGCGGCTATAGAAGCAGGATCCCTCTGAAGACCGCCAACCTTGAATTCAAAGTGCAAGTGTGGTCCTGTCGCCCAACCTGTGGCGCCGACCGCGCCGATGCGGCCCCCTTGTTCAACCGACTGGCCCTTGCGCACATCAATGCGGCTCAGGTGCGCGTAGACGGTACAGCGGTCCTTGCCGTGCTTGATGCTCACCACGTTCCCGTAGCCATTTTTCCAACCAGCGAAATCGACAAGTCCGTCAGCGACCGTCCGAACCGGTGTGCCTGACGGAGCGCCATAGTCGACGCCCTGATGCTGCCGCCAGTTTTGAAGAATCGGATGAAAGCGCATCGCAAACCCGGAGGTGATGCGCGAAAACTCCATCGGGCTGGCCAGGAAAGCCCGTTGCTTGCCGCGGCCGTTGAAGTCGAAGTAGGCGCCCCGGCCACCCTTGTCGGACGACTGAAACCAGATGGCCGAATGGGCACGCCCCCGGTTCACGAATTCAGCGGCGAGAAGACGCCTAGCCGACTGGTTCCAACTCACGGGCTCCCCGTCGGCCAACAAGGCTTCGTAGGACACAGTGAACGTGTCGCCACGCCTCAGGTCTCGGTGAAAGTTGATTTCGGTGGCAAATACTTCAGCCAGTTGAACCGCCACCGAATCAGGGATGCCAGCTTCGTCGGTCGCGCTGAACAGAGAGTCCCCCACGACCCCACTGCGCAATTGCACACTGGCTTCAAGAGGCGCGGTTTCCACGCGAGCCACAAAGCGCCCACTGTCACGCAGGATTCGCAGTCGCATGAAATGACTGTCGACCTGTTCCGCACGCCGGGTTGGGTATCTCGCGACCAGTTCCTCAAGCCACCCGGAACCGTTGGTTCGCACTTGAACCATCTTGCCGCCGCGGCCTGCGAGCAGTTCCTTGGCCACGCTGTTACCCCGGATGAAGGCCACTGCTTGGGCGTCGTCGACATTCAGCCGACGCAGCAGGCTCTCGGCGGTGTCACTCTGA
>CANBSV010000136.1 GCA_947372225.1 Burkholderiales bacterium
GCGGTGGTGTAGATGTAGGCCCGCGCGCTTTGCACCAGCCAGTCGATCACGGTGCGGTGGGCGGCGACAAAGGCACCACCCACGCCGGCCGCCTTGCCCAGCGTGCCCATGCAGATCAGCCGCTCGCTGCGCAGACCGAAGTGCGACAAGGTGCCGCGGCCCTGCTCGCCGAGCACGCCAAAGCCGTGCGCATCGTCGACCACGATCCACGCGTCAAAGCGCTCGGCCAGCGCCAGCAACTCGGGCAGGCGCGCCAGATCGCCGTCCATGCTGAACACGCCGTCGGTGACGATGAGCTTGCGCGGCGTGCGGCACGCCGCCAGCCGCCGCTCGAGTCCGGCCAGACCGTGGTGCGGGTAGGTGTAGGCTGCGGCCTTGGCCAGCCGTGCGCCATCAAACAGCGAGGCGTGATTGAGCACGTCGGAATAGATCGAGGTGTCTTCGTCGCCCAGCGCCGCGAGCAGTGCCAGGTTGGCCAGGTAGCCGGTGCCAAACGACAGCGCGCGCACCTCGGGCAGGTGTGGCGAGAGCATCTCGGCCAGGTCGTCTTCGAGCAGCGCATGCGCGCGCGAGTGGCCGCTGATCAGGTGCGACGCGCCGCTGCCCACGCCGTACAGGCGCGCGCCCTCGGCCCAGGCCTCAATCAGCGCCGGGTGATTGGCCAGCCCCAGGTAGTCGTTGCTGCAAAACGCCAGCAGCTCGCGCGGCCTCGCGGCGGGATCGATGGCATGGCAGGCGTCGTCGCTCGGGCTGACGTGCTGCTGCGGCGCGCAGGCGCTCTCGGTGATGCGGCGGCGGCGGCGCATCGCCTGCGCGTCGCGCTCGGCGAGTTGCCGGGCCAGGTGCTTGAGCATTGCGAGGGCCTTGGCGCGTCAGAGCACCGCGTGCAACGTGGCGACCGTGCGCTCGGCGAGGTAGGCCACGTGTTCCTCGTTGAGCAGGTACGGCGGCAGCAGGTAGACGGTGCGCCCGATCGGGCGGATGAGCAGACCCTGCGCTCGACCGGCCAGATGAAACCGCTCGGCGAAACGCTCGCCGGCGAACTCCTGGCGCACATCGAACGCCCAGATCATGCCGCGCTGGCGAACGTGCTCCAGTCGCGCATCACCGTGCAGCCGCTCGGCCAACGCCGCAGTGAGCAGCGCGCCACTGTCGCGGTTGCGCTGCAGCACCGGCTCCTCGTCGAAGCGGTCGAGCACGGCCAGCGCCGCACGGCACGCCAGCGGGTTGCCGGTGTACGAATGCGAGTGCAGGAAGCCGCGCGCGGTGTCGTCGTCGAGGAATGCTTCGTAGATGTGATCGCTCGCGAGCACCAGCGACAGCGGCAGGTAGCCGCCACTGATGCCCTTGGACAGGCACAGCAAGTCGGGCCAGATCGGCGCCTCGCCCTCAAGCGACGCCTGCTCGAAAGCAAAGAAGCTGCCGGTGCGCCCGCACCCCACGGCGATCTCGTCGGCAATGAGGTGCACCTGATAGCGGTCGCACAGGGCTCGCACCTCGCGCAGGTAGACCGGATCGTGCATCGCCATGCCGGCAGCGCACTGCACCAGCGGCTCGAGGATCACCGCGGCCATGTGCTCGTGGCGCGACGCCAGCAGCCGCTCCAGATCGGCTGCGGCACGCCGGGCCACATCGGCGGGCGACTCGCCCGGCTCGGCTTGCCGCGCATCGGGTGCCATCACCACATGAGAGCGCATCAGCAACGGGTCATAAGCGTCGCGGAACACCGCCACGTCGGTGACCGCCAGCGCGCCGATGGTTTCGCCGTGGTACCCGTGGCGCAGGCAGGCGAACTCGCGCTTGTCGCCCAGGCCGCGGTTGCGCCAGCTGTGAAAGCTCATCTTCAGCGCGATCTCGACCGCCGAGGCGCCGTCGCTGGCAAAAAACGTGTGGCCCAGCGCGTGGCCGGTGCGCGCCGACAGCCGCTCGGCCAGCTCGACCGCCGGCGCGTGGGTGCAGCCGGCGAGCATCACGTGCTCGAGCGTGTCGAGCTGCTGCTTGAGCGCCGCGTTGATGCGCGCATCGGCGTGGCCGAACAGGTTGACCCACCACGAGCTGGTGGCGTCGAAGTAGCGCGTGCCGTCGAAGTCCTCAAGCCACGGACCGTGGGCGCGGGCCACCGCGATCGGCGGCACCTCGGCCAGACGCTGCATCTGAGTGCACGGGTGCCACACGCTGGCCAGGCTGCGCTGCTGCCAGGTGGCTTGGTGGGTCGCGGGCACGAGGGTGGGGGAGCGGTCGGATGAAGCGGACATGAGGGCAGGGGGCTGAGACGCGGCGACCGGACGGTGCCTTCAGGATCAGCCGGCAAGGCCGTGATTATCGAAGGGCCGATGCGCCGTGCCATGCGTGAGGGCAGCAGCCTTCATCGCGTGCTCATCGCCTCAGCCAACGCGACTCAATGCGCGTGCGGATCGGATCGCCCCGGGTAGGCCACGCGCTCAAACGGCCAGACCTCGGCGAACCATGTCACCAGCCGCTGCGCGAGGTGTTCATCGAGCCCGCCGGCCAGCTCACTGGTGCGCACCCAGTGGTAGACGTCAGCGTCCCGGTCATCGCGTGTGGGCGGCATCACGTAGACGCAGCCCAGCACCTGCGCGCCATCGAGCGACACCACGGTGTACGTGAACGAGGTTCGCAGCTGGAATTCCTTTTGGTGCCAGGCCAGATCGATCAGGTCCTGCTCCAGGGTCAAGGTGTCGAGCGGCCAGTCGCTGCCAGGGCCGAACAGGCCCCACAGCTGCTCGCGGCTGCTCATCACAGCGTCGTAGTCCTTGACCACATCGTGGATGGTGAGCGGGCGCAGGCACAGACGATCGGTCTCAAAGCCCTGCGGAACGGGAAACGGCGCGGGCAGCCAGGCTGTTTTCATGGGGCGTTCTTGAGCGCGCGCGCCGTGCGCAGCACCGCGTGAACCACCCGGGACACGCCGGCAACCGAGCCCGCATCCACCAGTGCCCCGGCGGCATCGAACGCCTGATCGGCGCGCACCAGACCGAACTGCTCAGGCACGACCAGCATGCCCAGGTTCATCTGCAGGAACTGCCGGGTGGCCAGCAGGCTGCGCAGGCCTCCGAAGGCGCCGGGCGAGGCGCTCAACAGGCCGGCCACCGTGCCGCCGAATGCGGTCGAGCCCGACGGCTGGCCGTCAACGGCTTGCACCGTGGAGGCCCAGTCCAGTGCGTTGATCAGCAGCGGGGTCGGAAATCCGTTGTACTCGGGCGTGGCCAGCAAGAGCGCGTCGTGCCCGGCGAACAGCCGCACCAGGCGGTGAGCGCCCTCGGGCGTGCCTTTCAAATGCAGGTCTTCGTCATAGATCGGCAACTCGAGCGAGCGCAAGTCGACCGTCGTCACCGCGGCGCCGGCCTGCGCAGCCAACCCCGCAGCGACCGATGCGAGTTGCTGATTGAATGAGCCCTGCCGGGAACTCCCGGAAACTACCAAAACGCGCACATCGCTCATCATCATCTCCTTACGGGTCGTCAACGTCTGGCTTTTATTTGATTTCGTCGAATCGCCGCATTGGGTGCAGTCGCTGCGGCGTCAGCGCGCAGGCAGGCCGAGCTTGTCGAGCAGGCCGTTCAACTCCTCGAGCGAGCCGAAGCTGATCGCCACCTCGCCTTGTTCGCCACGGGCGGTTCGCTTTTTCACACGCACCTCGACGCGAGCAGTCAGTGCGTCGGACAACTCCTGCTCGATGCGCAGCAGGTCGCGCGACTTGGCCGCCGCCACGCGCGCAGCCGGCTTTTGCCGGGCGCTGTCGCCCGAACGCGCCACGAGTTTTTCGGCTTCGCGCACGCTGAGCTTCCTGGCAATGACTTCGGTGGCCAGCAGGATCTGCTGTGCGCCATCGAGCGGCAGCAGCGCGCGCGCATGGCCCATGTCGATGTCGCCGGCCATGAGCATTTGCTGCACCGGATCGACGAGGTTGAGCAATCGCAGCAGGTTGCTCGCGGTGCTGCGCGAGCGGCCCACGGCCTGCGCGGCCTGCTCATGCGTCAGGCCGAACTCGTCGGTCAGGCGCTTGAGGCCTTGGGCCTCTTCCAGGGGGTTGAGGTCTTCACGCTGGATGTTCTCGATCAGCGACATCGCCGCGGCGGCCTCGTCGGGCACGTCCTTGACGAGCACCGGCACCTCGTCGAGGCCAGCCAGCTTGGCAGCCCGGGTGCGGCGCTCGCCGGCGATGATTTCGTACTGAGGCACGCTGCCGGCCACGCCTTCAGCGGCGCGAACCTGGCGCACCAGGATAGGCTGCATGATGCCTTGTGCCTTGATGCTTTCGGCCAGCTCGTAGAGCGAGCCCTCGTCCATGCGCGTGCGCGGCTGGTACTTGCCAGGGCGCAGCTGGTCGAGCTTGAGCACGCTGGGCGGACGATCGCCGGGCGGCGCGCCGTCGGAGGAGTCCTTGACGCGGGGGCCGAGCAGCGCTTCGAGGCCGAGGCCGAGGCCTTTGGGTTTCTTGGTGACCATCGGGGGATTGTCTGGCATCGGGCTGCCGGGCGGCTAGCTCATCGCGCGCAGCAACGCTAGGCCGTCGTCCCAGTCGCCCAGCCCAGACTCGCCGTTGAGGTGCCCGTGTGCGCCCAGCAGCAGCCACTGGCTGCCCCAATCGGCGGCCATGCCGGCCGCCCGCGTGACATCGCAGTTCGGATCGTCGCTGCTGGCCACCACCATGCTCGCAAAGGGCAGCCGCTGGCGCACGATCGGAGCCCAGCGTTGCACCTGGGGCGGCGCGTTGTCGCGCTCGATGTCCGGCGGTGCCACCAGCAGCGCGGCGCACACCCGCGGCGTGAGTCGCGAATGCGCCGCCCAGGCCGCCACCGCCTGGCAGCCCAGGCTGTGCGCGACCAGCACGGCCGGTGTTTCGTCTTCGAGCAGCACCTCGTCGAGCCGCGCCAGCCAGTCGCCGCGGCGCGGCCACAGCCAGTCGTCCTGTTGCACGCGACGGAACCCATGCAGGGCTTCCCAGCGGCTTTGCCAGTGGGTCATGCCGGAATCCTGCCAGCCGGGCAGCAGCAGCACACGCACGGGCGTGGTGGCGGGCTCGCAACTGGCTGGTGTATCGGCGGGTGCCGGGCTGTCATGGGTCATCTTGCTCGCTTATCCTCGCGGACCACCTTGGGGGGAAGCACCATGAAGCACCGCATCTTCGTCGACGGCCAGGAAGGCACCACCGGGCTGCGCATTCACGAGTGTCTCGCCCAGCGCGATGACATTGAGGTGCTGCGCATCGACCCCGAACTGCGCAAGGACACCGACGAGCGGGCGCGATTGCTCAATGCGGCTGACGTGGCGTTCCTGTGCCTGCCGGACGCGGCCTCGCGCGAGGCCGCCACGCTGATCACCAACCCCAACACCTGCCTGATCGACGCGAGCACCGCGCACCGCACGGCACCGGGCTGGGCCTTCGGCCTGCCCGAGCTGGCGCCGCAGCAGCGCGCGGCCATCCGCGCCAGCAAGCGCATTGCCAACCCGGGCTGCCACGCCAGCGCGTTCATCCTGCTGCTGCGCCCGCTGGTGGACGCCGGCGTGGTGCCGGCCGACACGCCGGTGACGGCCACCTCGATCACCGGCTACTCGGGCGGCGGCAAAAGCATGATTGCCGACTACGAAGC
>CANBSV010000137.1 GCA_947372225.1 Burkholderiales bacterium
GGCGTGGTGGCGCAGGGCAAGCTCGGACCAGACGGTGTGTTTCATGCCGAGCAGGTGCTGGCCAAGCACGACGAGAACTACATGCCGCCTGAAGCCGCTGACGCGCTGGCCAAGGCCCGCAAGGGCGAGATGCCTCGCGGCAACACCGCTTCCAGTGAAATGAACCCGAGGTCCAATCCATGATCCCCGAGATCGGTCACGTTGCGCTGATTCTGGCGCTCACCATGGCGCTCGCTCAAAGCTTGCTGCCACTGATTGGCGCACAGACCGGCAAGGCCGCCTGGATGTCGCTGGCCCGCCCTTCGGCGCGCGGGCAGTTTGTGTTCATGGTGATCGCCTATGGCTGCCTGACCTACGCCTTCGTGAACAACGATTTCTCGGTGGCGCTGGCCGCCACGCATTCCAACTCGACGTTGCCACTGGTCTACCGCTACACCGCGGTGTGGGGCAACCACGAAGGCTCAATCCTGCTGTGGACGCTGATCCTGTCGGGCTGGACGCTGGCGGTGTCGATCTTCTCCAGGCAGCTCGACGAGCCCACGGTGGCGCGCGTGCTGGGCGTCATGGGGCTGGTGAGTTGCGGCTTCATGATGTTCACGCTGTTCGTGTCCAACCCGTTCGAGCGGCTGCTGCCGGCCGCGCCCGATGGCCGCGATCTGAACCCTTTGCTGCAAGACCCGGGCATGGTCATCCACCCGCCCATGCTCTACATGGGCTACGTGGGCTTCGTGGTGGCCTTTGCCTTTGCCATTGCGGCGCTGCTGTCGGGCCGGCTGGACGCCGCCTGGGCGCGCTGGTCGAGGCCGTGGACCACGGTGGCCTGGTGTTTCCTGACCTGCGGCATCGCGCTGGGCAGTTTCTGGGCCTATTACGAACTGGGCTGGGGCGGCTGGTGGTTCTGGGATCCGGTGGAAAACGCCTCGTTCATGCCCTGGCTGGTGGGCACCGCGCTGATCCATTCACTGGCGGTGACCGAAAAGCGCGGCGGCTTCAAGATGTGGACAGCGCTGCTGGCCATCCTGGCCTTTTCACTGTCATTGCTGGGCACGTTCATCGTGCGCTCGGGCGTGCTCAGTTCGGTGCATGCGTTTGCATCCGATCCGGCGCGCGGCATCTTCATCCTGAGCTTCCTGGTGTTCGTGGTGGGCGGATCGCTGCTGTTGTTTGCCTGGCGCGCACCCAAGGTCGGCATGGGCGGCAGTTTCGATCTGATCTCGCGTGAATCCATGCTGCTGGCCAACAACGTGCTGCTTGTGGTGGCCGCCGCGGCGGTGCTGCTGGGCACGCTGTACCCGCTCGTGCTCGACGCCCTGGGCATGGGCAAGATCTCGGTCGGACCGCCCTACTTCGTGTCGGTGTTCGTGCCGCTGATGGCGCCTGCCCTGTTTTTGATGGGCGTGGGCCCGCTGGCGCGCTGGCGTCAGGCCACGGCGATGGAACTCGCGCGCAAGCTGCGCTGGGCGTTTGGCGTGAGCCTGGCCTCGGCGTTGATCGCGCCGCTGGTGCTGGGCCACTGGACGCCGATGATCGGCTTCGGCCTGCTGCTGTCCGCCTGGATCGCCAGCACCGCAGTGCTCAATCTGGTCAGCCGCATCGCGGCCCATCCGGCCGTGGGCTGGGGCGAGCGATTCGCCTCCCAAGCCGGCAGTTATTACGGCATGCTGCTGGCGCACCTGGGCGTGGCGGTGTTCGTCCTTGGCGTGACGGTGGTCAGCGGTTTTCAGAGCGAGGCCGATGTGCGCATGGCCGCCGGTGAATCCACCACCGTGGGCGGCTACACCTTCACGCTGCACGGCGTTCGCGAGATCAAGGGGCCCAACTACGTGGCGGCGCAGGCATCGATCCTGGTCACGCAGGCCGACAAGCCGGTCACCACCTTGTGGCCCGAGCGACGCATCTACACCGTGACACGCTCGCCGATGACTGAAGTCGCCATCAACCGCAGCCTCGCTCGCGATCTGTATGTGGCGCTCGGTGAGCCCGTGAGCGCCACCGCCTGGAGCGTGCGCGTGCACCACAAGCCGCTGGTCAACCTGATCTGGCTGGGCTGCCTGCTGATGGCATCCGGCGGAGTACTCGCGGTGCTGGACCGGCGCTACCGCACGCGTCGCGCGCCGTCGACCGTGGTGCCACGCGCCGTGTCGCCGGTGGCACTGCCGTCGTTGCCCGCCGGCGCCTCGCTGGCCGAGGAAGCACCGTCCGCATGAAGCGCTTCCTGCTGCCTCTGGTGATCTTTCTGGTGCTCGCCGGCTTTCTGGCCGTGGGCCTGAACCGCGATCCGCACGAAGTGCCCTCACCCCTGGTCAACAAGGCGGCGCCCGCGTTCAAGCTGCCGCGACTGGATGAGCCCGGGCAAATGCTGTCCACGCAAGACCTGCGCGGTCAGGTCTGGCTGCTCAATGTGTGGGCTTCGTGGTGCGTGGCGTGCCGGCAGGAACATCCTTTGTTGGTCGAGTTGGCCAAGACCGGCACGGTCAAGGTCTATGGCCTGAACTACAAGGACAAGCGCGAGGACGCTCTCGGGCTGCTGAGCCGGTCGGGCAACCCGTATGTGACGTCGCTGTCCGACACCGAGGGGCTGGTGGGCATCGACTACGGCGTGTACGGCGTGCCCGAGACCTTCGTGGTCGACAAGCAAGGCGTCATTCGGTACAAGCAGATCGGCCCCATCACGCCCGAATCGTTGCACGACACGCTGCTGCCGCTGGTGGCCCGACTGGAGGCCTCATGAGGCGCAACGGGTTGATTGCTGTGGCGCTGGTGGCGCTCACCGCCTGCTCTGTGGCGGCTGCCGTCGAAGCGCCCAACAGCGCTGCCGATCCGGTGCTCGAGGCGCGCGTGATGGCGGTGGCCGAGGAACTGCGCTGCCTGGTTTGTCAAAACGAGACCATCGCCGCTTCTCATGCCGATCTGGCCGTCGACCTGCGCAAGCAGATCCGAACCAAGCTCAGCGAAGGCCAGTCCGAGCGGCAGATCATCGATTTCATGGTCGAGCGCTACGGTGACTTCGTTCGCTACCGACCGCCCTTGAACGCCACCACCGCTCTGCTGTGGATGGGCCCGTTCGCCTTGTTGCTCGCCGGCGCCTTCGCGCTGATGCGCGCCATCCGCGGTCGCCAGAAAAGCGCGCCGGTCGCCCTCACCGAGGCTGACCGCGCACGCGCACGCCAACTGCTAGCCGACACCGACACCCACTCATGACGATTTTCTGGATCACGACTGCGCTGTTGATGGCGCTGGCGCTGGCCTTGGTGCTGCCCACGCTGATCAAGCGCCCCGCCGCCGGTGACGCGCCCGGTGAGGCGACCCCCGCCACCCACACCACGCTGGCGATCCTGCGCGATCAACTCGCGCAGCTCAACGCCGAATTGGCCGCCGGATCGATCGACGCCGAACAGCACCGTGCGTCGCGCGAAGAGATCGAGCGGCGGGTGCTCGAAGAAACCGGCGCCCATTCAACGGCATCCGCATCCGCCGCCACGGATGGAGCGGGTCGGCGTCCATGGGCGACGGCGGCCGTCATCGCGGTGGCGATTCCGCTGCTTGCCACTGCCGCGTATCAGCACCTGGGCAATCCGGCTGCGATCGACGCACCGCCTGCCGCTCAAGCAGCGGCCGGCACAGACGGCGTCACGGCCGAACAGGTCGAAGCACTGGTGAAGCAACTCGCCGAGCGCATGAAGTCCAACCCCGACGACGTGCAAGGCTGGACCTTGCTTGCCCGCACCTACGGCGCGATGCAGAAGTTTCCTGAAGCCGCGCAGGCCTACGAGCGCGCATCCGCACTGGCACCCAATGACGCATCGCTGCTGGCCGACCGCGCCGATGTGATGGCCGTCTTGCAAGGCCAGCGCGCCGAGGGCGAGCCGGCCAAGCTGATCGCCCGCGCGCTCGAGCTCGATCCGAAGAACCTCAAGGCCCTGGCGCTGTCGGGCAACGTGGCCTACGAGGCCGGCAATTTCGACCTCGCCATCAAGCACTGGACCCGCGCGCTGGAACTGGCCGCGCCCGGCACCGACTTCGCCAACAACCTCGCCCAAGGCATCAAGGACGCGCGCGCTGCCCAAGGCGGCTCGCCGGCGCTGGCTGCGCAATCCGCCGCTCCGACGGCGCCTGGCGCAGCACCGGAACCCACCGGCCAGACATCTGCGACCAGCGCAAATGCTCGCGTCACCGGCCGCGTGACGCTGTCACCGCAACTGGCGTCCAAGGTGGCGCCCGGCGACACGGTGTTCATCTTTGCCAAGGCGATCGAAGGCCCGCGCATGCCGCTGGCCATCGTGCGCAAGACGGTGGCGGACCTGCCGATCAGTTTCGTGCTCGACGACTCCATGGCGATGTCGCCGGCGATGAAGCTGTCGAACTTCCCGGCCGTGGTTGTGGGCGCGCGCATTTCGAGATCCGGCAATGCAATGCCCAGCCCGGGTGACCTGTCGGGTCAGGTCAGCGGCGTGAAGATCGGCGCCGAGGGCTTGCAGATCGTCATTGACACAGTGCAGCCCTGAGCGAAGACAGCACTCGCCGGCGATATCAGTTCGGGCTCAACACCCCGGCCGTGCGTGCGGCGTCGACGCACAGCGCGGCCACCCTCGCCGGGTCTTCCTCGTGGGCCAGATGCCCAAGACCCGACACGCGGTGCAAATCGACCGCTGAGGGGTCGGGGCACATCGAGCGCACCCGCTCACCTTGCGCTGGCGGCACTGTCAGGTCCTTGTCGGCCACCAGCAGCACCAGCTTCGGCGCGAGCCGGGGCAAATCTCGCAGCAGTGGATTCACATCCCAGTTGGCCATCATCGCCAACGCACCCGCGACATGACCGGGATTGCGCACCAACCGCGCATAGAAGGCACGGCCCTCGGTATCGAGCGACGAGCCGGTACTGTCAATCAAGCGGTCGACTGAGCGCGGATCGCCCGCTTGTCCGGCAAAAAATCGTGGCGCGAACGGCAACGCAGCCATCACCTTGGCCACCGGTGGGAACACCACGCCGGCCAGCCCGCCCAGCGGCAGGAAAGCGCCGTTGAGGCTGATCAGCAGCCGCGGCGCGACATGCCCATCAAGGCACATGCGAGCGCCCAGCGCCGCACCGGCCGAATGACCGATCACCACGTCCGGCTTCACATCCAAAGACTGGAGCAACGCCCCTGCGGCTTGCGCCATGCCGGGCAACGAGGACTGCCGCGGGGCGGGCAGGCTGCTGAAGGCGTGCCCCGGAAGATCGACCGAGATCACATCGAAGTGCCGCCGCAGCCAAGGCAGCATGCGGCTCCAGGAGTGACCTGACGCGCCCGTGCCGTGCAGCAGCAAGACCAAGGGCGCGGGTCCGGTCGTCTGACTGGCGGCCGCGTCACGCTCAAACCGCTGCACATGCCAGCGCACGCCACCGGCCTGCACGAAGTGGCTGGCCTCGCGGTGGGGCCAGTCGCGTCCGTCGCGCGTCCAGTCCAGACGTTCGGGCATGTCAGTTGAACGTCTAGCGGGTGGAGGTCGCAGCCGCCACCGC
>CANBSV010000138.1 GCA_947372225.1 Burkholderiales bacterium
GAGCAGCGCGCGCGCCAGCGCCTCGGCATGTTCGGCCGGCACCGAGATCTCGAAGCCGTCTTCGCCGGTGTAGCCCGAGCGGGTGGCAAAGCATGGCGCCCCGTTCAGCGTGAAGGCCGCGCCGTTCATGAAGCCGAGTCCGGCCACCGCAGGGTTCAGCCGTGCCAGCGCGTTCACCGCCAGCGGGCCTTGCAGCGCCAGCAACGCGAGTTCAGGACGCGGCTGCACGGTGCAGCGCTGGCCGATGCGCGAGGTCAGGTGCGCGGTGTCGGCGTCCTTGTTGGCCGCGTTGACGATCAGCAGCCACTCGGTTTGGTCGCCCACCTGGTGGCGCGTGAGCATCAGGTCGTCAAGGATGCCGCCCTGGTCGTTGGTGAAAAAGCCGTAGCGCTGCTGGCCGGCGGCCATACCGGCCACATCGATGGGAATCAGCGACTCGAGCGCTGCGGCGGTGGCGTCGCCGGTGAGCTTCAACTGGCCCATGTGCGACACATCGAACAGCGCGGCCGACGCACGGCAGTGCAGGTGTTCGGTCATCAGGCCGGCGGGGTATTGCACCGGCATGCTGTAGCCGGCAAACGGGACCATGCGAGCCCCGAGTTCGATGTGCAGGTCGTGCAGCGGGGTCTTGAGCAAATCGGTGGCGGACATCGGGAAAAAGTCTCCGGGGCAATGACACAAGCAGCCGCCCACCCGATGGATGTGCGGCCCGTGATGCCCTCCCTGTCCGCTTTACCTGAGAGATTGACGACGGCCGTCTCGCGGCGTGTCGCTTGCCCCTTCGGTGGACCCACTCGGTGGTGGGCCTCTCTTCAGTGAGGAACGCCGTCCTTTCGGGCAGCGTCTTGCCAGTCCTTTTGCCTGAGCGTTGGAGCCTGCTGGTCACAGCAGGCCTTGCGCCTTCGGCGGCCCTTTTGCTGTCGCAATCGGGCTCTCTCCTGGCCGGGGGAGTTTATCTTGGGCGAGCGATTACATCCCCGCGTAGTTCGGCCCGCCACCGCCTTCGGGGCTGACCCACACGATGTTTTGCGTGGGGTCCTTGATGTCGCAGGTCTTGCAGTGCACGCAGTTCTGAGCGTTGATCTGCAGGCGGTCGCGCTCCTGGCCGCTGGCGTCGGTGTCCTTCACGAACTCGTACACGCCGGCCGGGCAGTAGCGTGATTCGGGCCCGCCGTAGCGCGCGAGGTTGACGGCCACCGGCACGCCGGTGTCCTTGAGCGTCAGGTGCGCCGGTTGGTTTTCTTCGTGGTTGGTGTTGCTGATGAACACGCTGCTCAAGCGATCGAAGGTGAGCGTGCCATCGGGCTTGGGGTAGTCGATGGGCGCGCATTCGGCCGCGGGTTTGAGGGCGAGGTGATCCGCCTGCTGGCGGTGCAGCGTCCACGGTGGCGATTTGATCCCGAGCTTGGGCAGCAGCCACTGCTCGATGCCGGTCATCACGCTGGCGACCCACAGGCCCTTCTTGAACCATTGCTTGAAGTTGCGCGAGCGGTGCAGCTCGTCACGCAGCCAGCTGTGTTCGAACGCTTCGGGATAGGCGCTGAGTTCGTCGTGCGAGCGGCCGTTGGCGATCGCATCGACGATCGCGTCCGCTGCGAGCATGCCGCTCTTGATTGCCGCATGGCTGCCCTTGATGCGGCTGACGTTCAGGTACCCGGCTTCGCAGCCGACCAGCGCGCCGCCGGCAAAAACCGTCTTGGGCAGGCTCAACAGCCCTCCGGCGGTGATGGCGCGCGCGCCGTAGCCCACGCGCTTGCCGCCTTCGAGTACCGAGCGGATGGCCGGATGGGTCTTCCAGCGCTGCATTTCCTCGAACGGGCTCAGCCACGGGTTGCTGTAGTCGAGCCCGGTGATGAAGCCCAGCGTGACCTGGTTGTCGGGCAGGTGGTAAAGAAAAGCACCACCGTAGGTCTGGCTGTCGAGCGGCCAGCCGGCGGTGTGCACCACGCGTCCAGGCTGGTGCTTGGCCGGGTCGATCTCCCACAGTTCCTTGACGCCTAGGCCGTAGCTTTGCGGGTCGCGCCCGGCATCGAGCTTGAAGCGAGCAATCAACTGGCGCCCCAGATGCCCGCGTGAGCCTTCGGCGAACACCGTGTACTTGCCCAGCAACTCCATGCCCAGCTGGAAATGGCCGGTGGGCTGGCCGTCCTTGCCGACCCCCAGGTTGCCTGTCGCCACGCCCTTGACGGCGCCGTCGTCGTTGTAGAGCACCTCGGCGGCGGCAAAGCCGGGAAAGATCTCCACGCCCAGCGCTTCGGCCTGCTGCGCAAGCCAGCGCGTCACGCTGCCCAGGCTGATGACGTAGTTGCCTTCGTTGTGAAAGCACTCTGGCAGCAGCGCGGGCGGGGTTTTCGTCGCCCCGACGCGGGTGAGAAACAGGAAGCTGTCGTCGGTGACGGGCTGAACGAGCGGCGCGCCCAGCTCTTTCCAGTTGGGCAGCAACTCGGTGAGCGCGCCCGGATCCATGATCGCGCCGCTCAGGATGTGGGCGCCGGGTTCGGATCCCTTTTCGAGCACGACCACCGAGATTTCGGTGCCGCGCACCGCGGCCAGTTGCTTGATGCGGATGGCCGTGGCCAGCCCGGCCGGGCCAGCACCCACCACCACCACGTCGTAGTCCATCGACTCGCGTGGACCGTGTTCTTCGAGCAGGGAATTCGGGGTCATCTGCAGGGCTCTCGAGGGGTACGAACGTGATTGAGTCTAGCGGTGAGCAAGGGCCGTACCCGGGCGCAGACCGCGTGCTATCTTCATCGAATCATTGAACACTGGAGCCGCACCATGAGCTATCAAATCGACCTGTCCGGCCGCGTCGCGCTGGTGACCGGCGCGTCCAGTGGCCTGGGCACCCAGTTCGCCAAGACCCTGGCTTCGGCCGGTGCCGCCGTGGTGCTCGCCGGGCGCAACATGGAACGCTTGAAGACACTGCGCGCCGAGATCGAGGGCGACGACGGCGATGCCCATGTGGTGTCGCTCGACGTGACCGACATCGACAGCATCAAGGCCGCAGTCGCCCACGCCGAGACCGAGATGGGCACGATCGACATCCTCGTCAACAACTCGGGCGTGAGCACCCAGCAAAAGCTCACCGACGTGACCGAGGACGACTTCGACTTCATCTTCGACATCAACACGCGCGGCGCCTTCTTCGTGGCGCAGGAAGTCGGCAAGCGCATGCTTGGTCGCGCCAAGGGCTCGGCGCCGGGCACCTTCACGGGCGGACGCATCGTGAACATCGCGTCGATGGCCGGGCTGAAGGCACTCAGCCAGATCGGCATCTACAGCATGAGCAAGGCCGCCGTGATCCACATGACCCGCGCCATGGCGCTCGAGTGGGGCAAGCACGGCATCAATGTGAATGCCATCTGCCCGGGCTACATCGAGACCGAGATGAACCACCGCCAATGGCTCACCGACGCCGGCAAGCGCCTGATCGACACGCTGCCGCGCAAACGCATCGGTCAGCCGCAAGACCTCGACGCGGTGCTCATGATGCTGTGCGCCAACGAGAGCCACTTCATCAATGGCGCGGTGATACAGGCCGACGATGGACATGCGCTGTGATTGAAGTCGTCGGTCGAGGGCATTGAGGTCCGTTTTTTGCTTACCGCGGGCTGACAAATCGCGCTTGGTCGAAGGCACAATGCGGGGTTTTCCGATGCCGGGTTGTCCGGCGTGGCCGTCCTGAAAGCTCTGGAGAAGCAAGCAATGAACAAGGTTTATCCGAGTGCCGACGCAGCACTCAAAGACGTCGTCGCTGACGGGCAATTGATCGCGGTGGGTGGTTTTGGTCTGTGCGGCATCCCCGAGGCCTTGACCGCTGCGCTGCGCGACAGCGGCGTGAAAAACCTGACGGTCATCTCGAACAACGCCGGCGTCGACGGCTTCGGCCTGGGGCAGTTGCTGGAGTCGCGTCAGATCAAGAAAATGATCTCCAGCTACGTGGGCGAGAACAAGGAATTCGAGCGCCAGTATCTGGCCGGCGAACTCGAACTGGAATTCACGCCGCAAGGCACGCTGGCTGAAAAGCTGCGCGCCGGTGGCGCTGGCATCCCGGCGTTTTTCACCAAGACGGGCTACGGCACGCTGGTGGCCGAAGGCAAGGAAACCCGCGAGTTTGACGGACAGACCTACGTGATGGAGCGTGCGCTGCTGCCGCAAGTCAGCCTGGTCAAGGCGTGGAAGGCCGATGAGAGCGGCAACCTGCTGTTCCGCCGCACCGCACGCAACTTCAACCCGGCCGTCGCCATGGCCGGCAAGATCACCATTGTCGAGGTCGAAGAGATCGTGCCCACGGGTACTTTCGATCCCGACTCGGTGCATCTGCCTGGCATTTATGTGCACCGCCTGGTGCTCAACGCCACGCCGGAAAAGCGCATCGAAAAACGCACGATCACCGAAAAGTCAGGAGCCTGAAGACCATGAGCTGGACACACGATCAAATGGCAGCGCGCGCTGCGCAAGAGTTGCAAGACGGCTTCTACGTGAACCTGGGCATTGGCCTGCCCACGCTGGTGGCCAACCATGTGCGCAGCGACATCGAGGTGTGGCTGCAAAGCGAGAACGGCATGTTGGGCATCGGCCCGTTCCCCACGGAAGACCAAGTCGACGCCGACCTGATCAATGCGGGCAAGCAAACCGTGACCACCATCCCCGGCTCGTCGATCTTCGGTTCGCACGAGAGCTTCGCAATGATCCGCGGCGGCAAGATCAACCTGAGCATCCTCGGCGCCATGCAAGTCAGCGAGAAGGGCGATCTGGCCAACTGGATGATCCCCGGCAAGATGGTCAAGGGCATGGGCGGCGCGATGGACCTGGTGGCCGGTGTGGCCCGCGTCATCGTGCTGATGGAGCACGTTGCCAAGAAGAAGGACGGCACCATCGACCTGAAGATCATTCCGAACTGCACCTTGCCGCTGACTGGCGTGGGCGTGGTCAACCGCATCATCACCGACCTCGCGGTGATGGACGTCACCCCGCAAGGTCTGAAGGTGGTCGAGCTCGCCGACGGCGTGACCCGCGAAGAGTTGCAGTCGAAGACGGGCGTGCCGCTGCAGTGATCCGAGAGGCCTGGCCTCGAAGTCAAAAGGCGCGTCGATGACGCGCCTTTTTTGTTTCAGCGCGCCGCCTTGAGTGCATTGGCCGCTTCAGTGACCAGCTCGGGTCCCTTGTAGATGAAGCCGGTGTAGATCTGAACCAGATCGGCACCGGCCGCCACCTTGGCGCAGGCATCGGCACCACTCATCACGCCCCCCACGCCGATGATCGGAAAGCCCGCGCCCAATTCGGCGCGCAGTTGCCGGATGACCGCGTTGCTGGCTTCGAAAACGGGTGAGCCCGACAGCCCGCCGGCCTCTTCGGCGTGGGGCAGTTGCTTGACCGCTTCGCGCGAGATGGTGGTGTTGGTGGCGACCACGCCGCTGATGCCGTGGCGCTTGAGCGCGCCGGCGATCACGCGCACCTGCTCTTCGGTG
>CANBSV010000139.1 GCA_947372225.1 Burkholderiales bacterium
AGGGATCAAGCCATGAGCGAAGAGACTGTCAATACCGAAGAGGGTGCTTCCGTTGATCCGGTACTTCTGGTGGCTGAGCCTGGGGCAGATGCTTCGGGTGCGTCATCGTCGGTGCCATCGAACAAGCGCTGGTATGTGGTGCACGCTTACTCAGGCATGGAAAAGGCCGTTGAGCGAAACCTGCGGGAGCGAATCGATCGCTCTGAGTTAAGGGAAAAGTTTGGGCGCATTCTCGTTCCGATGGAAGAGGTGGTTGAACTCAAGAATGGAAAGAAGTCAGTCACCGAGCGGCGATTTTTCCCGGGCTACGTGCTCGTCGAAATGGAGATGGCTGACGACAGCTGGCACCTCGTTAAACACACCAACAAGGTGACGGGTTTCGTCGGCGGCGCCAAAAACAGGCCATCGCCGATTTCCGAAGCTGAGGTGATGAAGATCGTCAATCAGATGCAAGAAGGCATCGAAAAACCGAAGCCGAAAACGCTTTGGTCGGTTGGCGAACTGGTGCGTATCAAGGATGGCCCTTTCACCGATTTCAATGGCGCCATCGAAGACGTGAACTACGACAAATCCAAGGTTCGCGTCGGGGTCACGATTTTCGGGCGCTCAACGCCTGTCGAACTCGACTTCGGACAGGTCGAAAAGGTTTGAGTCTGATTTAAGAGTGTGGCGGGGGCTCCCTTGTGTCTATTGGCGCAAGGTATTCCGCTCGTTGCTGCCGATGACGAGATATCGGCTTGAGGAGCCAAGGTAACCACCCCTTGGCGTTTGTACTCGAGGGGCCCGTACGACTTGGGCCACTGTTTCAAGGATAGTCATGGCAAAGAAGATCATCGGCTTTATCAAGCTGCAAATTCCTGCAGGTAAGGCCAACCCATCCCCCCCAATCGGCCCCGCACTCGGTCAGCGCGGCCTCAACATCATGGAGTTCTGCAAGGCGTTTAACGCCCAGACCCAAGGTGTAGAACCCGGCCTCATGCTTCCGGTGGTCATCACCGCGTTTGCCGACAAGTCGTTTACCTTCATTCTCAAGACGCCGCCTGCGACCGTCCTGATCAAGAAGGCCCTGAAGCTTGAGAAGGGTTCGCCAAAGGCCAACTCGCAGAAGGTCGGCAAGTTGACCCGTGCTCAGGTCGAGGAAATCGCCAATACCAAGATGAAAGACCTGACCGCCGCCAATCTGGATGCCGCGGTTCGGACCATCGCTGGTTCGGCCCGATCGATGGGCATTCTGGTGGAAGGACTCTGATCATGGCAAAACTGACAAAGCGGCAAAAAGCCACAGCCGGCAAGGTCGAGACGACCAAGCTGTACGCCATCGATAGCGCTCTGGCGATCGTCAAAGAGTGCGCCACGGCAAAGTTCGATGAGTCCATCGACGTTGCTGTGCAACTGGGCATCGATGCCAAAAAATCTGATCAGGTGGTGCGTGGTGCCGTGGTACTTCCGAATGGCACCGGCAAAACCAAACGAGTGGCTGTATTTGCTCAGGGCGCGAAGGCCGATGAGGCCCGCGCCGCTGGCGCCGATGTGGTCGGCATGGACGATCTTGCTGAACAGGTCAAGGCGGGCAACCTGAACTTTGATGTGGTGATCGCGTCACCGGACACGATGCGCATCGTCGGCACGTTGGGCCAGATCCTCGGCCCGCGCGGCCTGATGCCGAACCCCAAAGTCGGTACCGTCACACCTGATGTGGCTCAGGCGGTACGAAACGCAAAAGCCGGTCAAGTGCAGTTCCGTGTCGACAAGGGTGGCATTGTCCACACCACGATCGGTCGTCGCTCGTTCGACTCTGACAAGTTGGTCGGCAACTTGCGGGCATTGATTGAGGCGCTGAACAAGGCCAAGCCCGCAACCAGCAAGGGTGTGTACCTGCGCAAGGTGGCGATCTCTTCCACGATGGGTGTCGGCGCCCGGGTGGATGTGGCCTCAATCAACGCTGCAGCAACCGGATCCTGATGATTTGATGGCCGGCGCCGTTGGTGGTGTCGGCCGGACGAGTTTGGTGGGCTGGGAATCAGAGCGATCTGTGACCCAGGTCATCCAAGACCGCTGGTGCGACCCTTGTGGTCGCTTAATGGATGGCCTGTTCGGCGCTAGCCGGCAGGCAATAAGCCAGCGCAGATGGCGGTCCCGCTGTAATGGATTGATCTCCTGCGCAGATGGTCGCTGAACCTAGTTGTACCTGGATGCCTCGAATGGCGAAGGGTGCGTGATGTGAGGAGCAGACCTTGAGTCTCAATCGCAACGAGAAAGCAGCCGTGGTCACGGATGTGGCGGCCCAAGTGGCCCGCTCGCAGACGTTGGCGTTGGCCGAATACCGTGGCCTCACCGTGGAACACTTGAACAACCTTCGCCGTCAGGCGCGCGACAAGGGTGTGTATCTTCATGTACTGAAGAACACGCTTGCCCGTCGCGCGGTGGCCGGCACGCCGTTCGAAGTGGCCTCGGAGAGCATGGTCGGTCCGCTGATCTACGGCTTTTCAGAAGACGCTGTTGCTGCGGCCAAAGTTCTTTCGGACTTTGCCAAAGGCAACGACAAACTGGTCGTCAAGGGCGGGGCCTACGCAGGCCGTGCCCTGAGTGCTGATGGGATCAAGTCCCTGGCGGCGATTCCAAGCAAGGAAGTGCTGCTGGCACAGCTGCTCGGTTTGATGCAGTCACCGGTTTCTCGTATGGCCCGCGTGCTCGCAGCCATCTCCGAGAAGCGAGGTGGCCCATTGGCAGCTGAGGCACCTGCAGCCGAGTCGCAAGCTCCTGAGACGCCTGCCGCCGAGGCGGCCCCGGCAGCTTGAACGATCCCCAAAAGTAATCAATTTTTAAAAATCTGGAGTTCTCCATGTCATTTGATAAAGACGCATTTCTGACCGCACTCGACAACATGTCGGTGATGGACCTCAACGATTTGGTGAAGGCCATCGAAGAGAAGTTTGGCGTGTCTGCCGCCGCGATGGCTGCGCCAGCGGGCGCTGGTGGCGGTGCCGCCGCTGCAGTGGTTGAAGAGAAGACCGAATTCAACGTCGTGCTGCTGGAAGCTGGCGCCAACAAGGTGTCTGTCATCAAGGCGGTTCGTGAACTGACGGGCCTCGGCCTGAAGGAAGCGAAGGATCTGGTTGACGGCGCGCCGAAGCCTGTCAAGGAAGCTGTGCCCAAGGCTGACGCCGAAGCCGCACTGAAGAAGCTGGTTGAAGCCGGTGCCAAGGCCGAGTTGAAGTAACTCGACTTTCTTCGCAGGGCTGGGTGCCGATCAGGCGCCCGGCCCTTTGTGCTTCAAGAACAGGGCCTCAGGTTTTCCGTTCTAGAGCACTTGGGAGGGTCCACCGCTTTCGCAGCGGATCCTCCCAAGTGGTTTTAAATAGTTCTCTGATCCGACTGCAGAGAACGGGTTTGGTCGGGCCTCGGTGCAATGCCGGGGTTGTCCGCCAGCGGTTGGTAGTGGCCAACCACCAAGCTTCGGGCGCAAGGCCCGAAAGACAGTCGCCGATGGGATTGCCGGTCTTGGCCAAGATCGCAACCCCTGAGACGGAGTGTTTATGGCGCAGCATGCAACCCCCTACAGCTACACCGAGCGCAAGCGAATTCGCAAGAGCTTCGGCAAACGCGAGAGCGTTCTCAAGGTTCCTTACCTCCTGACGATGCAGCAGGAGTCGTACATCGCCTTCTTGCAAAAGGATGTACCGCCTCTCAAACGCAAGCCCGAAGGGCTGCAGGCCGCTTTCTTGTCCGCGTTCCCGATCGTGTCGCACAACGGCTTCGTCGAGATGAAGTTCATCGAATTCAACATGGCCAAGCCCGCATTCGACACGCGGGAATGCCAGGTGCGGGGTCTGACCTATGCAGCAGCCGTGCGCGCCAAGCTGCAGATGATCATTTACGACCGCGAATCGCCCCAGGCAAAGACGGTCAAGGAAATCAAGGAGCAAGAGGTCTACATGGGCGAAGTACCGCTCATGACGGACTACGGCTCGTTCATCGTTAACGGTACCGAGCGCGTGATCGTCTCGCAGCTGCACCGTTCGCCGGGCGTGTTCTTCGAGCACGACAAGGGCAAGACGCACTCCAGCGGCAAGCTGCTTTTCTCTGCGCGGATCATTCCGTACCGCGGTTCATGGCTCGACTTCGAGTTCGACCCGAAGGACATCCTGTACTTCCGTGTTGACCGTCGTCGCAAGATGCCCGTGACGATCCTGCTCAAGGCCATCGGTCTGAATCCGGAATCGATCCTGGCCCACTTCTTCGTGTTCGACAACTTCCGCTTGATGGAGTCGGGTGCACAGATGGAGTTCGTCGCTGATCGTCTGCGTGGCGAAATCGCCCGCTTCGACATCACCGACAAAAACGGGAACGTGGTGGTCGAGAAGGACAAACGCATCACCGCGCGTCACACCCGTGCCATCGAGACGTCTGAAACCAAGTACATCACCGTGCCTGAGGACTACCTCGCCGGCCGAATGCTTGCTCGAAACGTGGTTGACGCCGACACGGGCGAGATCCTGGCCAAGGCCAACGATGAGCTGACCGAAACTCTTTTGAAGAAGTTGCGTGTGGCGGGTGTCGCGGAAATCCCGTGCCTGTACACGAACGAACTGGACGAAGGCAACTACATCTCGCAAACGCTGACCGCCGACGAGACGCCGGACCAGTTGTCTGCTCGCGTGGCGATCTACCGCATGATGCGCCCTGGCGAGCCGCCGACCGAAGACGCCGTGGAAGCGCTCTTCCACAGACTGTTCTACAACGCCGACACCTACGATCTGTCGCGCGTGGGCCGCATGAAGTTCAATGCCCGTGTGGGCCGCGATTCGGCCGAAGGCGCCATGACCCTGAACAACGACGACATCCTCGACGTCGTGAAGATCCTGGTCGAACTGCGCAACGGCCGCGGCGAGGTCGATGACATCGATCACCTGGGCAATCGCCGTGTGCGTTGCGTGGGTGAGCTGGCCGAAAACCAGTACCGCTCGGGCCTCGCCCGCATTGAAAAGGCCGTGAAGGAGCGTCTGGGCCAGGCCGAGACCGAGGCATTGATGCCTCACGACCTGATCAATTCCAAGCCCATCTCTGCGGCGCTGAAGGAGTTCTTCGGCGCATCGCAGTTGTCGCAGTTCATGGATCAGACCAACCCGCTGTCCGAGATCACGCACAAGCGTCGCGTCTCTGCGTTGGGCCCGGGCGGTTTGACCCGCGAGCGTGCCGGCTTTGAAGTTCGCGACGTGCACCCGACGCACTACGGTCGGGTCTGCCCGATCGAGACTCCGGAAGGCCCGAACATCGGCCTGATCAACTCCCTCGCGCTGTACGCACAACTCAACGAGTACGGTTTTCTTGAAACGCCGTACCGTCGGGTGGCCGACGGCAAGGTGACGATGCAGATCGATTACCTGTCGGCGATCGAAGAGGGCAAGTAT
>CANBSV010000140.1 GCA_947372225.1 Burkholderiales bacterium
CCGATGGCGCCCGCCGCAGCCGGGTGGTGGAGCACGACGATGCGCACGCGCCCCGCCTGGCCTTCATCCATCAGAACCTGCTCAAGTCGCTCAAGCTGGCGCGGCCCCAACCGGCCACGCGCCAGCAGCGGTGCGGTCGGCAGCGCCGAGTTCAGCCCGATGACGGATGCCGCGCCCACGCGGTGCACGTAAGGCCAGCCGTCGCTCAAGCGTGTCCAGGGCGCCCACCGGTCCAGTCCATCGACCGCCGGCACGTGCATCAGCGCGTCGTGGTTGCCGGGAACCAGGCTGACACTTGCGGCCGGGCCGAGCGATGCGAGCCAGTCGGCCGCTTGACAAAACTCGCCGGGCAGCGAGAAGTTGGTGATGTCGCCGCTCAGCACGACGTGGTCCACCGCGTGATCTTGCAGATCCTGCTTGAGCGCGTCGAGGATGTCCGTGCGATGCAGCGATCGACGCCGGTACCACGACCACACGCTGAGCTGGCGCTTGGACAGATGCTGACGCAGCGACAGCTGCGGCTCGAAGGGCAGGTGCAAGTCGGAGATGTGAGCGAACAACAAGTCGCTCATCAATAATCCCGGCCTGCTGTTTCGTCTTTCGCGACTTGGGTATTCACCCTTTGATGATGCCAAAAAAACTTTCGCCGTCGGGCCACGGGCGGTCCTGGTGAGCGCCGCTCAGTCCCCTTCACGCCGCATCGCGGGCGTCATCGTGGGTCAATCGGAACTTCGGGTCTGGGGTTTGACGTCTGAGGTCCGGCTGCAACGACAACTGGCGCGATTTCGCGCCGTGGACGATGCGGCTGATGCGCAAAGGCTGGTGCTGTTGCGCGCCGATTGGGTCTATGACGAGGCGCTCGTGCGGGGCCTTGTCGATTCGGTCGATGACGTGGCGCTGACAGCAACCGATGGCACCGTGGTCGCACTCGCGGTGGCTGCGACGGTGCCCGACGCGGCCGCGCTGCTTGCCGCGAATCGCGCGCCCGCCAGCGCCCGAGTGCTCACTTCGGCGCAGCTCGCCGATGGCTACAACGACGCGCTGCGCAAGCGCGAGCCACCATATCTGATGCCTTTGGTGGCGGCCGATCTGCCCGCCATCGAAAAGCGCATCTTTGCCGGCTCGTACAAGGGCGTCACCGATCTGGTCACGCTGTATGCGTGGCCGCGCCCGGCGCGCTGGGTCACCCGCGTGTGTGCCAACGCCGGCATCACGCCGAACCAGGTCACCTCGGCCAGCCTGGTGCTCGTGCTGGCCGCGATGGCACTGTTCTGGACGGGCCATTACGGCTGGGGCATGGCCGCGGCGTGGGTCATGACTTTCCTGGACACGGTCGACGGCAAGCTCGCACGCGTGACGCTGCAGTCGTCGCCTTGGGGCAATGTGTTCGATCACTCGATCGACCTGATCCACCCGCCGTTCTGGTGGTGGGCCTGGATCGTCGGCCTGCCGGCAGCCGGATTCGCCTACGAACACTCGTCGTTGGCGCTCACGGTGATCGTGGCCGGCTACGTGCTGCAACGCATCGAAGAAGGCATCTTCATGGCCTGCTTCAAGATGGACATGCACGTGTGGGAGCGCTTCGACAGCCGATTGCGCCTGATCACTGCCAGACGAAACCCGAACCTGCTGATCCTCAATGCGTCGCTGCTCTTCGGTCGGCCTGACCTGGGCATAGGCCTGGTCGCAGTGTGGACGGCGGTGTGCCTGGTGGTCCACGCGATGCGCATCGTGCAGGCGGCTTTTGCGCGTCGGCAAGGTCCGTTGCGCTCGTGGCTTGCCGCGCCGACGTGAGTGAGGCGTTGAGGGCACTCATCGGCGCCGAGTTGCGCCGTGAATTGCCTGAGCCGGTGAAGGCCTTCGCAGCGCAACTCGCGCAACGTGCGGGTGGCGCAGCGGTGGCAGTGCTCTTTTACGGATCCAATTTGCGCGATGCGCGGCTTGACGGCGTGCTCGACTACTACGTCGTTCTCGATCACGTGGGGGCCTGGCCCGGGTCACGTCTGGCGGCGCTGGCCAACGGCCTGCTGCCGCCCAATGTCGGCTACTGCGAGGAAGCGCTCGAAGGCCAGGCGCTGCGCGCCAAGTACGCACTGATCAGCCTGTCGCAGTTTCGCCGCGGTGTGTCGCACGATGCTGTGGACACGACGCTGTGGGCGCGTTTTTCGCAGCCCTGCTGCGTGGCCTGGGTGCGCAGCGAGATTGATCTCGATGCGGTGGTTGATGTGGTGCGCCAGGCGGTGATGACCGCCGCACGCTGGGCCGCCGAACTCGGCCCCGAAAGCGGTGAGGCGGCGTCTTATTGGCGGGCGTTGTTCGCCAGCACCTACGCTGCCGAACTGAGGGTGGAAACAGGCGGCCGAGGCCATGACCTGGTCGCACGCGATACCGAGCGCTATGCGACGTTGTTGCCCCTGGCCTGGGAGGCTGCCGGGGTGGGCTTCGTGCCGATGGGCGAGCGTGGCGTGGCGCCCGAGATCACCCCGTCCAACCGACGCCTCGCGGCCCGACGATGGGCGCTGCGCCGCCGGCTGGGCAAGTTCTTGAACGTTGCCCGGCTGCTGAAGGCCGCATTCACCTTTGACGGTGCGGTGGACTACGTGGTGTGGAAAGTCGAACGCCACTCGGGCATCCGGCCAGAGGTCACCGACTGGCAGCGCCGCCACCCGTTGCTGGCGGCGCCGGGAATTTACTGGCGGCTGCGCCGCCTCGGGGTCTTGCGCTGACACGGACTCAGCGCGATCGGAACAGTTCGCGCGCTCAAACCCTCGGATTGGGGTGCCAGCCGAAGAAACTGCGCAGCCGATTGAATCGCCTCATGAACCAGGTGGCGGGCGTGTCCTGCACGTAGTACGTCAGCATGATGGAGCGCCGCTCGCCATCCGCCTCGGTGGTGGTGGCCGCGCTGTGCCAGCTTTCTTGAGCCTGCACAGGGAATGCATAGCCGCACGCGGGCAGGAAAGGCATTTGCTTCGTGCGCGTCGCCGCTTCACCCGTCATGCCCTCGTGGAAGATGGTGCCTATGCCGTTTTGCGAGTCATCACCGGGCAGGTAGAACTGAACCGTGATGCCCTTGGTCATCACGTCGGAGTGGATGCCGATGCGATAGCCCGGCAGGTCACGAACGATGATCGGTATCGGAAAGAAGTTGATGCGGTCGATCGGCCGCCCGAATCGTGTCTCCAGTGCCCGGCGAAACTTCCTCTTGAAAACGTCTTGCAATTCGCGCGAGCTGAGCAGTCTCGCCAGAGGCAGCCAGCGTTCGCGTACCGGCGCTGGCAGGCGCCAGAGCTGCTCTGGATAGAGGTAAAGGCGCAATCGGGTGCTGCTGCCGTCGGGGCGAATCGCATCGCGATGGCGCAATTCATGGAAGTAGCGGGTATCCGGAAGGGCGGCAAGAAGCTGCTGATAAACGCTTTTGGGGAACAGCTCGCTCAGTTGCACGTGGTCGAAGGGTGCAGTCTGGAGCGCGGTGCCATCGATGCCGGCCATGAACGCGGCCGGGTCCAGGGCCGTTGGCGATGCTGTGTGCTCGGTCATGCAGGTGAACTCCTTGAGGCAAGCTGCTTTTCGCCGGTACCGACGGCGAGAAGGGAAATTGAACTGGGGCGAGATTGTTACGGAATCCGTGAGGGACGCGACCGCTTGCGATCAGCCGGACTGCGCCAACCAACCAGCGCTGCGGTACCACCGGACCGCATCGGCAAACCCTGAATCAAGACTGAACCCGGGTTCCCAAAGCGCCGGAAGTGCCCGCTCTTGTGGGCGGACAGACCAATCCGGGTGACGCAACTCTCGCAACTTTTGAGAGCTGAGCATGCTGGCCGACCCCATTTTGCGCGCGACGTCACCCAGCAGCGCGACGCCGCTGAGCAGACTTTGCGGTACATCAAAAAATCGCGGTGTCGTATTGCCCACCGCTCGGGCCGCCGCACCCATCAGCTCATCCCAGCGATAGCCATCGGGCCGTCCGTCAGCCGCCGACAGGGTCTGCCCGCCGGGGTTGGATTCCATCTGCAAGCGGATCAGGCGTGAAAGGTCTTGCACGTGCATCATCGCGATGCGCGCATCCGCTCGCCCGAGCAGCGGTATGCGCCGCAGCTGTGCCAGTTGAAAAAAGCGCAGCGTCTCGGGGTCCCCGGGCCCATAGACCGCTGGCGGGCGCAGCACCGTCGCGCGGGTGCCCAAGGTGCCGAGCACGGCATCCTCGGCGCCACGCTTGCTGGCTGCATAGTCCGACAGGGTCGGCTCCCGCGCTGCAAGGCTGGAGATCAACAGGAAATGAGCATGGGGCGCCAACTGCCTCGCTGCACTGGCCAATCTGGCGCTGGCATCCCGATTGATGCTGAAGAAGTGAGACGACTTGGCCGCCTTGATCAGTCCGGCCAGATGAACGACCGCGTCGGCGCCTTCGACGAGCCGCTCCAACGCCCCGGGATCATCCAGTGAGCCCGAAATCACTTGCGGCGGGCTGCCTGACCACTGCGACATCGCCGGCTCCCGCCGCAGCAAGATGCGCAGCCGATAGCCTGCCTGTGCCAGCTCCGTCACCAGATGCCGACCGATGAAACCGCTGGCTCCTGTGAGCGCGACGAGGCGCGGAGTCTGGCCCGGGTCGCAAGCGCTTGTGATGTCCGACATGACGTTCAGTTCGTGCCGACGGGCCGCCAGTGGGATTGGAGCTCTCTGAGTTCGCCCGGCGACACCGGGCGGTGCCACCGCCCCTTCGACAGATCGCGAAGGCGTATGCGCAACAGCCGGTAGATCGGGTCGAACACCTGGTGCATTCTGGGTCTGCCATGAAACTTGACGATCGTGGCAGCTTCAAAAACCGCCCGCGTCTGGGTGGGGTCGCGACGGCCGATGCGCACGGTGTGTTTGAAGCTGATCACCATGCCAGCGGGCAACAGGGCCACACGCTGCTGCTCGCCACGGGCTGCCACGATGGCGTGGATGAAATCCTGATCGCCGGGGAGCTCGAAAGGAGACAGTTCTCGGGCGACGAAGGCGTCGTAGATGAACCGCATTTGACGCGGGCGAATGCGCATCACGCTGGAATTGCAACAGTCGTGGTGCCAGTCTTGCACGATCACCAGGTCTTCCTGTCGGGACGCTGCGAAGTCGAATAACGACTGCATGGAGTTCCGGATGATCAGTGTCAGATCGAGAAATAGGTATTCATCGAACTCGACATAGGCTGGATTGAATAACCCAAGCTTCCGCATGAAGGCTGGCATTCCTTCAACATCAAACTCAGACCAAGCGGAGCAGTCGCGTTGCTCGATGTCTGAGTGAACTGCTCTGATACGGTCGGTAAAGCAGAT
>CANBSV010000141.1 GCA_947372225.1 Burkholderiales bacterium
CCTTCGCTCTTGCTCAAATAGTCCACCTGCCTCGCACTCAGCGGCGTCGCATGCAGCAGCCTCAACATGCCCAGCACCGCATTGAGCGGCGTGCGTATCTCGTGACTCATGTTCGCCAAAAACTGACTCTTGGCCTGGTTCGCCTGCTCCGCAGCATCCTTGGCTTCGCGGAGCCTGCGCAGGTTGCCCTCGCGTTCGCCGATCAGGTGATCGATCAGCGCCGACACCGCGGCGAGGTCCTTGGCATCGTCGTGTCCCGGGCGCAGCGCCGCACCGGAGGTCTCCAGCGGCCCCTCCGGGAGCAGCGCCGGCACGCCCGGCTGAGCGGACATCTGCGACAGCATCTGCGCAGCCGTCTGGCGCAGCACGGCAAGGGCATCGGAGCGGCTCTGGTTGGCGGCCTGGAGGTTGTCTGACAGCTGGTTGAAGCTGTCCACCAGCGCCAGCACCTCGCCAGAGGACTTCACCTCGACACGGCTGCCTGGTTGGCCGCGGGCCAGCCTGGCGGCCGCGTTGGCCAACTCGATGATGGGCGTCGAGAAATGACGCGCCACCACATAGGCCAGAACCAGCACCGCCAAGGCCGACAACGCCAACACGGCCGAGAAGAAATACAGCGCCGACTCGAAGTCCTTGTAAAGCAGCGAATCAGGCACCGCATAGGCGATGCGCACGAAGGACTCGCCCGACACGATGGACAGATCCCGGTAGGCCAGCAACGCGTCGTCGAGCCGCTTGAAAACCAGGTCCTTCACGAAGCCGCCCGCGATGTCCGGGCCGTTGATCTCCACCAGTTGCCTCGCCGGCTTCAGCAAGGCGGTGCCTTTGGGGTCAAACAACCAGATCGGCTGCTCGTCGAACAGCGTCACCGCCTTGAGACGCGCGATGAAAGCATCGAGACGCACGCGGATGACGATGACGCCGCTGAACGCACCGTTGTCGAAGTCCAGCGAGGGCAGCCCCGCGAGCACCGTGAGCCGGCCCGCCTCGTCGGTGAATGGCCCCTCGATGGTGACCTCGCGCGGGGGCATGAACCACTCCATGTTGCCCGCCGACAGCAGCGACGGCGTGGTGCGGATGCGATTGAAGAGCCGATCAAAGTGAACCCGGGTGGGCAGCTTCTGCTCGCGCTGCCGGGCCACCGATTCGGCCGACATCGTGTCGGGCGAGGCGCTGCGCTTGCGGTCCTCGACGCTGGCGATCATGTGGCCCTCGGCGTCGGCGTAGTAGATGCCCGAGTAGCTGTCGTAGTCGGTCTGCATCCTCAGAAAGCTCGATTCGAGCGCCTTGGCGTTGACGTTGCGCTCGTCCTGCGAGGACGACAGGAACAGCGCGAGCAACTCCGAGGCGGTGATCTGCTTGAGCGAGCGCTGCAACCCGAGGCCGAATTCCTGCTCGAAATTCGCCGCGATGATGGCGATCTGCTGGGTGATGCTCTGTTCGGTGCGCAGCCTCGCCGAGTCCTTGCTGAACTCGAACGACACGTAGATCAGCGGCGCGCCGATGATGGCGCCCACGGCCAGAAACGCCAGCAGAAGTCGATGGAAGATCGGCATGATGAACGCGCCCTCAGCCCCCGTGGATTCCGGCGGGGTGGCTCACGAGGTGAGCGCCAGTGACTTGTCGACCACTTCGTCGATCAGGTACATGGCGTCGTCGAGAGCGATGCCAAGCGACTTGGCACGGTTGCGGTTGACCAGATACGGACCGCGCTCGGGTGTGCGAACGGCCATGCGTGCCGGACTCAAGCCCTTGTCAAGGATGCCGTGCGCCATTTCCATGGCCAGGTGGCCCTGGTTGTAGCCCGAGTCGTTGGCCGTCAACAGCATGCCCTCGAACACGAACTGGTCTTCGTGCGATGCCTCGGGAATGCGAATGTTTTTGAGGTACCAGCGGCCCACTTCGAGCATGTCGACGTGATTGCCCTTGGCGTCGCGCAAGGTGTCATGGTTGAGCACGAAGAAGGCATCGACCTTCTTTGACAGTTCGAGCGCGCGTGACTTGAAGTCCTCGAGCGAGTTGGTCATGACCTTGTCGACCAGCTTGAGCGGCAAGGCGCCGCGCTGCGCGAGCTGCTCGATCATCTTCGCGTTGGGCCGCGAGGATTCGGAATCGCAGGCCAGGATGGCGAAGGTCTGTGCCTTGGGCACCAGCCGCTTGAGCAGATCGAGGCTTTCCCGGTGATAGCCCTGCTGCCACACGCCGGTCACGTTGCGACCTGGCGTGTCCATGCTGTCGACCAGCCCGTACTTGAGCGGCAGCCCGTTGATGCCCCAGAACACCACCGGCGTCGTGGAGTCCAGCAACTGCCCGCCGATGAACTTGGCCGCGTTGTCATCGCCCAGCAGCACCAGATCAGGCTTGAAGGTGTGAATCGCGCCCATGATGCGCGTGGTGGCGGTGGCCATCTCGGCACTGCTGTCATGGCGCTTGGTGTCCATCCACGCCTTGCCGATCACCGCGTGGCTGCTCTCGACAGCGTCGTTCCTGAGCAGCGCGTCGGCCTGGGCGTCGCTGTCGAGGTAGCCAAACTTGCGCAGGGCCGCATTCACACCCTTTTGCGTGGACTGCGACCAGATGTATTCACGGTGGTAGCTGCTGACGATGAAGATGCGCTTTTTCTTCGGCAACGGGGCTTGCGCGCGCGCCTGGCCGCCGCCCAGGGCGGCGAGCGGCAGGCCGAGCAAGGCCCGGCGCCGAATGAGCGACATGGGGTTTCGTTTCACCGCTCAGACCTTGTGCAGACCTTGCCACTTCTTGTAGATCTCGACCACCTGGCCCGAGTACAGGTCCATCGAGGCCTCGGGCGTCAGGCGACCCGAGGCGACATCGGCAAACATGCGCGGCACGATCCACTCTTTCCAGATCTCGTCGACCGCCGCATTGGCGTAACCGGGATAACCCACCGGCACGGTCCACTTGCTGGCGTCGGCAAAGATCGCGTACTTGTCGCTTGGCGTGGCCTTGGGGTCCTTGGCCACCAGTTGCTGCAGGTCGGGCACCAGCTGCGGGAACGTCGGGAAGTTGTAAAAGCCACTGGCCATGAACGCATCGCGCGAGTGGCCGGCCAGGTCGACCAGGAACTTCTTGGCCCCGCCGATGTTGCGCGCGAACTTCCAGATCACGTAGGCGTTCATCAGGTGCATGACGCCCAGTTGTGCGGCCGGGCCCTTGGCGGGCCGGCCCAGCAGGATCTTGCTGGCCACCGGAATCTTTTCACTCTCGCCAGTGCGGGTGATGGAAATGGCATTGAGCGTGAGCGAGCCCTTGCCGGCGAGCATCAGCCGGTTGTTGGACGAAGCGTCCCAGGAAAAGATCTCGTCGGTCATCGTCTCGGTGTACAGCGCGCGGGCGTACTTGAGCGCTTCGAGCGTTTGCCTCGACTTCAGGCTGGCGCGGCCGTCAGCGTCTTGCACGCCCGCGCCGAACGACAGCAGCAGCGAGCGCAGCGCCATGCTGCTGTCGAGCTCGTTGGACATGCCGATGCCCACGGGTATGCCGTGCTTGTCCTTGATCTTGCGACCACCTTCGCGGATGGCATCCCAGCTGTCGGGCTTGACGCCGACGTCGTCCCACAGGTCCTGGCGGTAGTTGACCGGGTCGGGCACGTAGCTGTCGGAAAAACCAAAGTACTTCTGGCTGACCGGGTTGTAGGTGCTCTTGATGGCGATGTCGAGCGGCTTGCCGTACCTCTTCTCGCACTCGGCGTAGACGTCGCTGTGGTCGATCACCTGGTCTTCATACGACGCCGGCGGGCTCAGGAACATGCACAGGTCGTGGCCCTGCTTCTTGCCGATCTCGGCCGCTGCGCGGTTGTCGAGGCTGGTCATGCCCACGTTGGTGACCACGACTTCGGTGTCGTTGCGTTCGCCCCATTCCCTGGTGAACGTCTTGTTGAACCACTCGTCGAAGGCCGGCACGAAGTGGTTCCACTGCATGATCTTGAGCACCTTGGGCGCAGCGTTCGCGCTGCGCAGCAGGGGTGGCGCCACCGAGGCCGCCAGCCCCAAGGTGCCCGCCTTGCAGATGAAGCTGCGGCGGGTCTTGCCGGTGAGCGTGGGGGGTGTTTTGTCGCTCATGCGTGGTCCTCAAGGCGGGCCATCGAACGGGACATCGCGTCTGCCCCAAGGAGCGTCAGGCCGTTTCATATCCCCAAAAACCCGACAGAGATGTTACCCCTGCAAGGGCTGGCACCACGTTTTGTTACAAATCCGTCGCAAACCAAGCCGCGATGCAAGGCCGGCCTCAGGCGGGCAACTCGTCCAGCCATTCTTTGCACAACATCGCTGCCCGATCAAAGTCCAGCGCATCCACGGCGGTTTCGAGCTCCAGCCACTGCGTCAGGGACCGCAGTGTCGGGTCGCCGCGCAAGGGCTCCAGCAGGTTCAGCGCGTGCATGTCGGACCGTCGCAGGCAGCCCAGCAGCGCCTGAAGGCCTGATCGCATCGGCACCTCAGCGTGTCCGTCGGGCTCGCTCGGCTCGGCGGCAGCCAGCGCGAACCCGTCCGCCCAGGGACCTGCTTGCGCGCGCAAGGACCCGGCAAGACCGCGCACGCGGGCCAGCAACTCGCTTGCGACACCCTCGTCGGGCGTGCGCCCGAGCGCAGTCTCGGCCAAGGCTGCTGCCGAGTGCAATTCGCGCGCGCCGACCGTGGCAGCCAGGCCCTTGAGCGCGTGCATCGACATCGACACCGCTGGCCAATCTGCGGCGAGGCGATGTTGCTCGGCCTGATCCAGATGTTGCGGCAGGTCCTTCAGAAAGCCGCGCAGCATGCGGGCGTAGACAGGCGCGTTGCCCCCAAGCCGACGGATCGCGGCCGAGACCTCGAGGCCGCCGAGTTCCCGCTCATCAGGCAAATCGATCGACACCGCCGAGGTCGTCGAGGGCAACTGTGCCTGCTCGGCCGGGCGGCCGGTGTGTCGCAGCAGCGCTGAAACCAGATCACTGAGCTCGAAGGGCTTGCCCACATGGCTGCTCATGCCCGCGTCCAGACAGGCCTGCCGGTCCGATGCCATGACGTTGGCTGTCATCGCGATGATGGGCAGCGCCTCAAAGCCGGCGCGCTCGCGGATGCGCGCAGTGGCCGTCAGACCGTCCATCACCGGCATTTGCAAATCCATCAGCACCGCATCAAACGGCGGCGACGCATCAAACACCGCTCGCACGCCTTGCTCGCCGTTCTCGGCCAGCATCACCTCGGCTCCTTCGGC
>CANBSV010000142.1 GCA_947372225.1 Burkholderiales bacterium
GTGTCGGCCTCGATCGCGCAGATTCAGGGCGTGCTCGATCAGGTGATCAGCGCGGTCGAGTTCCTGTTCGCCTTCACGTTGGCGGCCGGACTGGTGGTGCTGTTCGCGGCGGTGTCGGCCACCCGCGAGGCGCGCTCGCGCGAGTTCGCGGTGATGCGCGCGCTGGGCGCAAGTGGACGGTTGCTCGCCCAGGTGCAGCGCGCAGAACTGCTGGGCGTCGGTGCGCTGGCCGGGGTGCTGGCATCGGGTGCGGCTTCGGCGATTGGCTGGGTGCTGGCCAGCCGGGTGTTCGACTTCGCCTGGCACCCGTCGCCTCTGGTGCCGCTGCTCGGAGCGGTGGCCGGCGCGCTGTTGTCGCTGGCGGCCGGCTGGTGGGGCCTGCGCGATGTGCTGCGCCGCCCGGTCATCGAGACGTTGCGTCAGGCGGCGCAGTGAGGCGCGCTCACGCTCGGGCTGGGCTCACTGCTTGAACGGGTTGCCAAATCGCGTGTCGATGCGCAAGGTCGGGTCGTCCAGCGTCTTCAGGAAGGCCACCAGCGCGGCCTGATCGGTGCGCGACAGGTTGGGCACCCGGGGGTCGCCGCGCTGCGTCTTGAGGCGGTTGTCCAGCGCCGGGCCGTTCTTGACGCCCAGGTTGTAGAAGCTCACCACCTGCTCGAAGGTCGTGAAGCGCCCGTCGTGCATCATGGGTTGGCCGGGCGACAGGCTCTTGAGCGAGGGTGACTTGAACACCCGCGTTTCGCCGGCATCAAGGCCGTTCGACAGCGAGTTCGGGCTCAACGCAAAGGTGGGCGGCTGGTGGCAACCGGCGCAGCCGATGCCGCCGTTGTTGGGCCCGCCCATGAACAGCCGCCGGCCGGTGTTTTCCTGCGCGGTGAGCCCGGGAACGTCCAGGCTCAGGCCCTTGTCGGCCAGGCCTGCGTTGTAGGTCTTGGCGTAACCCTGGTCCCAGCGGCTGTTGGCCGAGATCATGCTGCGCTCGAACTGCGCCAGCGCCAGCTGGATGCGCTGCTCGGTGATGGCTGCATCGCCATAGACCGCCTTGAACAACTCGGGGTAATACGGCAAGCCCTGCATCTTGACCAGCAGCGCGTTGATGCCGCCGTTGCTGGCGTCGTAGCCCATCTCGATGGTGTTCTGGATGGGTTGCGTGGCTTGCGCCTCGACGCTGGCGGCGCGCCTGTCCCAGAACATCCTTCCGTCCCGATAGAACGCGATGTTGGCCAGGCCCATGGCGTGGGCGGTGCCGCTCACGCCCGAGTAGCCCTTGCTGAACTGGGTGGTGGCCGAAAAGCCGTTGGCCGGCTGGTGGCAGGTGGCGCATGCCACCGTGTCGTTCACGCTCAGGCGCTTGTCCCAGAACAGCACCCGACCCAGCGTGGCGCCCTTGTCGGTGATGCGGTTGTTGGGCGGGGTGTTGTCGCTGCGCAGCAGTTGCGCGTCGTAGTAGGCCGGCAGCGTCACCGAGGCGTACCTGGCCGGCGCGTTGATGTCGATGTTGAGGTACTGGGCAATGGCCGACAGCGGAGCGGCTGGCGCTGGCGCCGGTGCGGGTTTGATGCCGATCGGCTTGGGAGGCGGTGGCAAGGCGGCCAGCGCGGCGTGCCCTGCGACGGCACCGGTGGACGCGATCATCAAACGAACGAACCAGCTTTTCACGGCAATCTCCCTGGGTGTTTCGGCAGGGCAAATCGCCGTGGGGAATCGGGTTTGAGAAATCCGTACTCCACCATGCAGCGCCGCTGTCTTGGCTCGCGAGAGCGTTAGACCGGAAGCTTTGCGACCCCGACTTTCGTGCGGGTGTGCCCTGTGACTGGCGGGGAGTTTGCCGTCTGAACAGCCCCGCCCACATGACCGGCGTGCCGCAACAGGCTCAAGGCGACGTGATCTGTGACTTGCTCGACAAAGATGGCGGTGCTCCGGATGTTCGGAGGCACCGCATCAGCTCACGTCAGAACGATTCCCAGTCGTCGGTACCGCTGCGGGATGCGTCGGCTTTCACGATGGGCGCCGTCACAGCCTCTGGTGTGTCGTCCTTGGGCTGAAAGGCGGGTCGCACGACATTGGTGGCACGGTTGGGTGAACGCCGTTCGCCGCGCGCTGCTGCCGGCTTGGCCACCGGCGCACGCACCACCGGGGCGGATCGTGTCTCGGCGGCCGACAACTTGAACACGGCCACCGCGTTGACGAGTTGTTGTGCCTGCGTGTTGAGGCTGTCGGCAGCCGCTGCGCTTTCCTCGACCAGTGCTGCGTTTTGCTGCGTGGTCTGGTCCATCTGGGTGACGGCTTCCCCGACTTGGCTGACGCCCTGGCTTTGTTCGACGCTGGCTGCGCTGATCTCGCTGACGATGTCGGTGACACGCCGGATCGATGACACCACCTCGGTCATGGTCTCGCCAGCGCGGTCGACCAGGGCGGTGCCCTGTTCCACGCGTTCGACGCTGGCGGTGATCAGCGACTTGATCTCCTTGGCCGCCTCGGCCGAACGATGCGCCAGGCTGCGCACCTCGGAGGCCACGACGGCGAAGCCGCGACCTTGTTCACCGGCACGGGCGGCTTCCACGGCGGCGTTGAGCGCGAGGATGTTGGTCTGGAAGGCGATGCCGTCGATCACGCTGATGATGTCGGCGATGCGCTTGGAGCTGTCATTGATGTCCCGCATGGTGTCGACCACCTGACCGACGACCTCGCCGCCCTGGACCGCCACGGCCGAAGCGCTGGTGGCCAGTTGACTGGCCTGACGGGCGTTGTCGGCGTTCTGCCGCACCGTGCCCGAGAGCTCTTCCATGGACGCGGCGGTCTGTTGCAGCGCCGACGCCTGTTGCTCGGTACGACTGGACAGATCGAGATTGCCCTGTGCGATTTGCGCGCTGGCAATGGCCACGCTTTCGGCGTTGCTGCGCACCGACGACACCACCGCACTCAGGCTCGCGTTCATGGCCGTCAGCGAGCGCAGCAGCGTGCCAATCTCGTCGCTGCCGGCATCGGGCACCTGGGTGGTGAGATCGCCTGCGGCCACGGCATCGGCAACGCGTGCGGCGAGCCGCACCGACGCGGTGGTGGTGCTGGCAATCACCCACAGCAGCCAGGCTGCGAAGACTCCCAGCAACACGGTGCTCACTGCGAGAAATTCTAGGTGCTTCGTGGAGGTGCTGACGCCGCGCTGCAGTTCCTTGTCCAGCGCAGCCACCGAATCGTCGATCAGCTTGAATTGCTGGTCGATGGTGGCGGTCATGGCGGCAAAGAACTCGCCTGCCGAATAGGTGTTGCTGTCGGCGTGGAGCAGCTTTTCATCGACCAGCTTGAACGCCGCGTCGGTGCTGGTGACAGCCGCGTTGAGCGAAGCGCCAGTGGCAGCGCTCAGCGCGCCGCTGTCCTCGACGGCCAGGGCCATGGATTTGCGCACATCACCCACGCGAGCACGGGCCACTTCGACAAGGCTGTCGATTCGCGTCTTGTCTTCGGGTGAGAGTGACCCGCGGGTGAGCGCGACCGACCCTCTGGCGCGCAACTGGCCCATGGCTTCGGTCAGCAGCGGCAGGTCCCTGAGCGCTGCAGCCTGCAGGAAGTAGCCGGATTTTTCGGGGTGCAAGACGATGCCCGAGGTGTTCGCCACGTCGTCGAGCAGATCGATCTGCGCGGCGATCAGTGCGGTGTGGCGCGCAAAGCTTTGCGGTGCGGCGATGCCCTGAGCGGCCACCTCGCCAGACAGAGCAGCCCAAGCCTTGTCGATGCGATCGAAGGCTGCGTCGAGCTTGGTGTCGTTGAGGCTGGCAGTCGATGCACGCGCTTTGTTCAACGCCGCAGCGACTTCCAGTTGCTTGGCCTGACGTTTCGTGGCCGCCTCGCTGTTGCCCGAAAGGGCGCCGGCCGACAGACCGCGGTGCTGCTGCGTGAGCTGGATCAGCCGCAGCGCATCACGTGCCGGGGCGATGCCCGTCAGTTCCTGCTTGGCGAAGCTCAGCAGGTCGAGATCAGCACGAATCACCATCGATGCCGGTATCGCCAGCATCAGCAACGCCACCAGGGCGATCAACTTGAATTTGTGGGCCAGCCTCAAGTCGCGGATGAGTGATTTCATGTTCAGGCCTTTGGTCGCTGGGCCGCCTGTGTGTCTGGCTGCCCGGCTGGGCTGGGTTTCAGTGCATTTCGCTGATCAGGCACATGTCCGAACTCGACATGAAGGCTTCGATGTCCATCAGGATGAGCATGCGATCGCCCACGTTGCCGATGCCGGTGATGAAGGTGGTGTCGACCGATGAGGCCAGCTCGGGTGCAGCCTTGACCGCATCCGTGGACAGCTCGAGCACGTCGCTGACCGAGTCGACCACCGCACCCACCACGCGGCCTGCCACGTTGAGCACGATGACCACGGTGAATTCGTTGTATTCCGCCGTGTCGCACCCGAGCTTCAGGCGCAGATCGACGATGGGCACGATGACGCCGCGCAGATTGACCACACCCTTGATGAACGAGGGTGCGTTGGCGATGCGCGTGGGCGCTTCGTACGAGCGGATTTCCTGCACCCTCAGGATGTCGATCCCGTACTCCTCCGAGCCGAGGCGAAAGGTCAGGAATTCACCGCCGGCCAGTGCGGCCTGCTGATGCCCGACAAGGGCGCTTGCGTGCTTGGCCACGTGGGTGGCATCGGTCATCATGTTCATGGTGCGTTCCTTCCTTGCGGGATGGGGGTTGTTTTCAGTGGCGTGATTGGACGGGATCGGCGTTCGACTCAGAAGGTTTCCCAGTCGTCCGAATGGCTGGGCTGCGGTGCGCTGAGCTTCGGCGCCGGTGGCGTCACTGTCTTGGTCAGTGTGGGGATCGACCTGGGCGGGACAGCAGCCTTGGGCAGCGCTGACGGCTTGGCCACCACACGCGCTTTCGCGACGGTGCGCACGGCGGCGTTGGCTTCGAGGCGGAAGGTCCCCATCATTTCGGACAGTCGCAGCGCCTGATCCTTGAGGCTTTCTGCGGCGGCGGCGGACTGTTCGACCAGTGCTGCGTTTTGCTGCGTCATCTGGTCGAGCTGGATGACCGAGCCGTTGACCTGGCCGATGCCTTCGGACTGTTCCGATGCGGCGGCGGTGA
>CANBSV010000143.1 GCA_947372225.1 Burkholderiales bacterium
GATCGACGCCTCGACAGGCGCCGCACGCAGCGTCAGCCAGCCCAAGGCGCTGCTGCCCAGCGTGAGGCTGTGGGCCACCGTGAACGCGGTGATGGTGACCACCAGCCGCTTGTGAAAGCCCACCAGGAACAGCAGACCGATCACGAACAACATGTGGTCCGTGCCCGTCAGGATGTGGCGGATGCCCAGCACGGTGTAGGCCGAGGCCACCTCGCCCATGCCGCGCTGGTCGTCGGCGGTGCCGTACAGATGCACCGTGGGTTGCCCGCCGGTCAGCGTGTAGGCGCGCAGCTGGCCGTCGAGCCAGTGGACCTTCACGATCGCCGCCGAGTAGCGCTTGCCGACCCCCTCCACCGTGAGCGTGCCCGTCATGCCAGCGTCGCCGCAGTGCACCAGATTGGCTTCGGCGCGGCATGTCTCGGGCCACACCGGCTGCAAATCGATCGAGCCGGTGCGATCGTTGGTCGCTGCCCACTGCCATATGAATTCGCCGCGGGCGACTTCTCGCAGTTCCATCTCGGCCATGCTCATTTCGTGCGCGCCAGCAGCGGCGCTCAGCAGCGCCATGCCCAGGAGCATCAGCCGCCGCAGCCAGGCGCTCACTTGGACTCACCCTCGATCCGGACCGTGTACTTCTTGCCCAGCGCACGCACGGCCAGCGCTCGCTGCTCGGCCATCGTGGCATCTGTCCAGTCCTGCAGCACGACGCCGCGCAGTGCCTCGAAGTCTGCCGGTTTGGCCTGCGAGGCGGCTTCCAGGCGCATCGCTCGCCAGCCGTCGCGGGTCGACAGCGCCCGCCATTCGCCCACCGGAGCTTCCTCGAGTGCCTTGGTGAACTCCGCCCCGTAGCTTTGAACCAGGGTCGAACGCGGACGGCCCTTGAACACCCGCAGTCCAGCCTTGGCATCGCCGGGTGTGCCGGCATTGATCGCGTTGACGAACGCGCGCACGGCGGCTTCCGAGTTCTCTCCCGCCAGCACCGCCTCCTGGAAATCGAAGCGTGGCGGCTCGTCGTACTTGACGCGATGGCTCTCGAACCAGTCGCTCAGGGTCTTGTCGGTGAACTGCGGCAGTTTGGTGTTCGAGTCGACGACGCTCAGGGCCTTGAAGATCACCCGCTCGCGGATGGCTGTGTCGCCCCGATCGACGCGCAGCGCCAAGCCTTCACGGTAAAGGATCTCGTTGTCCAGCCAGCGTTCGCGCAGCGCTCGCAGCTCGTCGGCGGTCGGGTCGCGGCCGCTCGACGCCTTGAACAGCTGTCGTGCTTCGTTGTCGACCTCGATGCCGATGACGATCGTGCGCGGATCGTCCTCGCGGCTGATCAGCGCATGGTCGATCGCGAACAAGGCACAGCCCAGCACCACGAAATGCAGCAAGGGTTCGCGCAGCCAGGCCGGCAACTTCGAGGCGCGGGCATCGGCGGGTGCAAGGGGTTTGACGGTTGGAGCGGACAGGGGCGTGGACATGGTCGATTTGATGGAGACAGTTCGGATGGCAGCCAGCGCACAAGTGGCGAACAGGTCGAGGCCAAGGCTCAAGCTTCGTCCAGAAAGCCGGGATGCTAGACGCGCTGAAAGACAGAATGAAGACGAAGCGGCGCCCATGAAAAAAGCGCCGCGCGTTGCCGCGCGGCGCCTTCAGTCGCGGTTGCCCGCGACGGTCTTCTTACTTGACGCCTGCCACGACGGTTGAGCCCGTGACCTGGAGGTAGATCGGGTTGCTGTAGAACCAAAGGTCAGCCCAGGCCGCGATGTCGAACGACACCGCCTTCTGTCCGGCGATCGGGCTGGTGCCCGTTGCCGTGGCCAGGTGCGACGGGCAGCCGTTGATGGTCTGACCAGCCACCAACGTTGCTCCAGATGCCGGCTCGTTGGTCGCCACCACCGTGCAAGGGATGCTCAGCTTGGTGGTGTCATTGGCGTTGGTGAACAGATCGGCCAAGGGGTTGCCGTTCGCATCGGTCTCAAAAGGCACCGCTGCGGGCAGGTTGGTGCCGCGCAGACGGACGTACTGCGAAGCCTTGACCGCAGGGATCGTGAAGCTCATGGCCACGAAGTCCTGACCCGCGCGCTTCCAACCGGTGCTGTTGAACGTCTTGATGACGCCTGCGCTGGTGTTCTTGGCAGCCGCTGGCACTGCGCCCAGGCCCGCAGTCGCGCCGGAGGCGTCCAACCAGGCCGTATTCCGTGGCCACTCGCCCGAGTAGTCCGCCGCACCTGGGGTCTTGTAGCCGGTGACCAGGCCGCCAATCACGTCGATGTGGTCGAGCACCGGCTTGTCCAGAGGCTGGCTGACGCCAATCTGTGCCAAAGACGGGTTGGCGAAGGTGTACGGGGAGTTGTTCGAGCCGGAAGGGTCACGGACGGCGATACCCACCGAGACCTTCTGGCCAGGGCGAACCACCAGCTTCTGGCCCATCGTGGCGCAGTTGTCCTCGACCTTGGCGTTGTTCTTCCTGGCCGATTCGAGTGCCATTTCGCGAACGTCGTCGGCAGACGAGTCCACGCAGGCCACGATGGCCAGCCGGTCGATCAGCTGGCCGCTGGCCGCAAAGTTGTTGCCGGTGCGCAGGCCGTCGACGATGGTCTGAGGGCGCAGCTTGTCGGCGCCATTGAGCACCATCGTGTAGTTGCGCTGGTATTCACCCGGCTGGAAGTCCTGCGTCGAGCGACGGTCGTCCGGGCCGAAGAGGCCGCGGTTGTGCCAGTCGGAGCTGGCAAAGAACCACCAGTTCCGGCCTTCGCCCAGCAGCGCGTCCCACACGCCGCCGACCTGAGCGCCATAGACGCCGGTGCCGCCGTAGGTGGTGCCACCGACCGAGTCGGTAGCGACGCCGCCGATGTTGTTGCGTTTGATCTGGTATTCACCGCGGTTCGACGAGGCACCGTGTCCCGGCTGCGTTTCGAAGCCGAAAGCGACGTTCGGACCTGCGTTGTTGAAGTTGCGCAGGTGCTCAATGTTGAAGCCGTTGTTGCCATCGGGGTTGAACGGGCCGGCTCGCTCCAGGTGGGCAGGCACGTAGTAGCTCGTGTTCCCGTGCAGGGCAGCCATCCACTTCAGCGCCTCAACCGTCTTCAGGTGCCCGCGGGTGCCGGTCCCGGCACCGCCGGTCGGGATCAACTTCTGCGCAGCAGCGTTGAACTGGTACAGCGTCAGGTCGCTGTAATCGCTGCCCGGAACAGCGCAGTTCCAGTTGTTGCCCACGCCACTGACGGTGGTGGTGTTGCCGCGGCTGGTGTCGGTGTCATTGCGGTCGAAGCAGTACTCCCACTGAGCCAATGCATTGGCGTTGCCCAATGCGGTGTAGGTCGGGCTGGCAGGCAGCACGGTCGAGCCCAGTGCGCTAGGCATCTGACCGGTGATGACCGACATCGATGCGTGCTCATGGCCGGCAACAACCGATTCGACCCCCAGGAACAAAGGCACGTTCTTCAGGGCCGAGAGGTACTCAAGAAGAGGGTACTGAATTTCCTGCAGCGACTGCCAGCGCCACATGTTGGCATTGGGCGATGTTCCACTGGCCAGACCCTTGGGCTGGACCGGCGGCACGGTGCTTTGCCAGGTGGTGGTGGGGCCCTGGCCGGTATACGGGTACGCCGGAGTCGCGAGCGATGCGTCCTCGGGCAAGGTGCAGTTGCGGTTGCCGTTGCCGCCGTGGCCGGCCTGCACGAACCAGTCGAGACCCCAGGTCTCAGTGGACTTCTTCACCAGTTTCTGCATCGAGATCGAACCGTCGGAGCAGGTGGTGTGGTTGTGGAAGTCTCCAGCGACGTACTGTCCGGACACCTTTTTCTCGGCAGCCGAGGCGACGGTCGGTGATCCGCTCAGGGTCAGGGCACTGATGGCCGCAATCGCTGCCAGGGCGATTGGGCTTTTGGGGAATGCGAAGGTCATTGGAAATGGCTCCATGAGTATTGTTGATGTCACGAGGTCGGCAAAGGGACGCAGTCACAGGACGTGATCGAGACCCCGTGCCGCGAGGCTAGTGAACCGAAGTGACCGCACCGTGACGGCCTGGGGGGCCCATTCGGCGTGGCATCAGGTCGGGCGGGCTGCCGTCTTGGCTGTTCAGCGAAAGCGTTCGTAATCGACGGTGAGCGGGGCCACCACCGTGCCGGCCTTGGCAAACGTCAAGGTCAGCGGGTACTGCCTTCCCACCTCCAGGGGCGACTTCAGCCCCAGCAGGCGCAGGTGCACCCCGCCTTCTTCGAGGACTGATGTTTGACCTTCGTGAATCGTGAAGTTGACCCCGGGGCCCACACCTTCGCCACCCATTGCCGCCCCGGTGGCGATCACCGACTCGGCTCCGATCAGACGATCGCTTTGCAAAACGTCCTTGAACGACATGCAAACCACGGCAAAGGGGGCGCCCTCGGCGGTCGCACGCGTCCACGGGTGAACGATCGTCAGGGTGAGCGTGGCGACCTCGCAGGCCCGGGTCGATGGTGCCAGGCACGAGGTGCCCAAAGCCAGTCCGGCGTGCAGCAATGTCCGTCTGCGCAGCGGGATGGCCGGGTGGCGGAACGAATATGGGCTCATGTCAGAGTGAATTTCAATGTCTGTGATCGCTGGGCAACCAGGTCGATGCCTGGTGCGCTTGAGGGTAGGCACTCAGGATGACGGTTTGAAGGCAGGCATCACCCGGTTGGAGCCACAGGAGTCCGCGCCATGGTCTTTTGCTCATCCACCCCGTGGCATCGGGGGTGTCCCGGCCAGTCGATCCAGCGCCTGCCCCGCCTCGGGTCGCCCTGGCTGCACCCGCTGCAGTTCTTCGAGCAGCGCGCGCGCGCCCTCGACATCGCTGCGCCCCAGCGCCATGGCCATGCGCAGCAGCGGGTCGTAGGCGGGGCGGAAGTCGGGGCTGATGCGCAGCACCGACAGCAGCGGCTCGCGCACCTGCGACAGCATCTGTTGCAGGTCGGGCGTTGGACGGATGTGCTGGCCG
>CANBSV010000144.1 GCA_947372225.1 Burkholderiales bacterium
GTCGCAGACCGGTGGTTCGCCTGGCGTGATGGTCTGGTGGGCAGCCCACGGTTTCGTCGCTGGGCCGCCGCTTTCCCACTGACGAGGCCGATTGCGCAGCGCCGCGCGAGCGGCCTGTTCGACCTCGTCGCCGGGTTTGTCTACTCGCAGGTGTTGCTGGCCTGCGTTCGGTTGCGTCTGTTCGACTTGCTGGCTGAGGGCCCTCAGACGTTGACTGGCTTGGCGCCGCGTCTGGGCCTTCCGGAAGATGCGGCACTGCGCCTGCTCGCAGCTGCCGTGTCTCTCAAACTTGTCGAGCGCCGCAGTCGCGGCCGCTATGGTCTGGGCCCTCTGGGGGCGCCGTTGGTCGGGGATGCCGCGATCGCATCGATGGTCGAACACCATGCCACGCTGTATGCCGACCTGCGCGATCCGGTTGCGCTGCTGCGTGGTGAAGGCGCCAGCTCGGCGCTTTCGCAGTACTGGCCTTATGCAGCCGCCGATGCGCCCGACGCTTTGGGCTCGGATCGAACCAGCCCCTATTCGGCGCTCATGTCGGCCTCACAGCCACTGGTGTCCGACGAGGTGCTCGACGCGTATTCGCTCAAGAAGCACCGGTGCCTGCTGGATGTGGGCGGCGGCGAGGGCACGTTCCTGTTCGCGGTTGCCAAACGTGCGCCGCACCTGCAGTTGATGTTGTTTGATTTGCCAGCGGTCGCGGAGCGAGCGCGTCAGCGCTTTTCCGCGCACGGTTTGGACGGTCGCGCCTGCGCCTTCGGTGGGAGTTTTTTCAGCGACGCACTCCCCACCGGAGCTGACGTGATCAGTCTGGTTCGGGTGATCTTTGACCATGACGACGCTCGCGCCTTGATGATCCTGAAGGCCGTGCGTCGAGCCTTGCCACCTGACGGCACGCTGCTGTTGACCGAGCCCATGGACGGCACCCGCGGCGCCGAGGCCATGGGTGATGCGTACTTCGGCTTTTACCTGCTCGCGATGGGCAAAGGCCGTGCGCGCAGTGCCGAGCGCCTGACCGAAATGTTGCGTCTCGCGGGGTTTGGCGAAGTGACGCTCGTCCGGAATCCGCTGCCCCTGCAGACCCAGTTGATCGTGGCCCGCCCAGCGGCCACCGATGGAAAACCCTAGGTCGTCATGTGTAAATACGGGTTGACAGTTGTTATTGTCCATTTACGATGACACCCATGACACGAGGCCGTTCGAACATGCTGTTGACACCCGTCACGAGCCGATTTCCAGAGCGAAGCCCGCTCCTTTCCAGGGTGATCGCGTGAACACGATGGCGGTGGTGCTCGAGAAACCGGAGCAACTGGTCCTCAGCCGCTTGGACTTGACGCCCGCCACCGATGACGATGTGACCGTCGACATCGAGTGGAGCGGCATCAGCACAGGCACCGAACGACTGCTGTGGTCGGGGCGTATGCCAGCGTTTCCTGGCATGGGATACCCGTTGGTTCCTGGATATGAGTCCGTGGGGCGGGTTCGCGTGGCGGGTGCCAACTCGGGTCGTGAGGTCGGTGAGCGGGTTTTCGTACCCGGCGCCAAGTGCTTCGGTGACGTCCGGGGGCTTTTCGGTGGCGCCGCCGCCCGGGTGATCCTCCCCGGGGCTCGCACCATTCCCTTTGCCGAACATCTGGCCGAACAGGGTGTCTTGTTGGCACTCGCGGCCACGGCATATCACGCCCATTCGCAACCCGGCCTGACGCAGCCGGATCTGATCATCGGCCATGGGGTTCTGGGTCGAATGATTGCCAGGTTGGCCGTGGTGGCCGGTGGCAACCCGGTGGTGTGGGAAACCAACCCGACCCGCCGTGAGGGCGCGCAGGGTTACACGGTCATCGACCCATCAACAGACAGCCGCCGCGACTACCGCTGCATCAGTGATGTGAGCGGCGATGGTGCCTTGCTGGATACCCTGATTTCGCGTCTCGCCATGGGTGGCGAGGTGGTGCTGGCGGGTTTCTACGACGAGCCGCTGTCGTTTGTGTTTCCACCGGCCTTCATGCGCGAGGCCCGCTTGCGGGTGGCTGCGCAATGGCTGCCTTCCGACCTGGCCGCCGTCAAGAACCTGGCGGAATCGGGTCGGCTTTCTCTCGACGGGTTGATCACGCACCGATCGGATGCCATGCAAGCCGACTCGGCTTATCGCACGGCATTCGGTGACCCGTCGTGTCTGAAGATGATTTTGGATTGGAGAACCTGTTCATGAGTAGTACCGAACCGACATTCGCCGCAGCCAAGAGCAGCCCCGTGACCATCATGATGAAAGACCTTCGTGCCGAAGCGGCGGTGGAGCCGGCCAAGGTATCCACCAGCGAAGTCACCAAGGAAACCCAGATCATCGCGATCTACGGCAAGGGTGGAATCGGCAAGAGTTTCACGCTGGCAAACCTGAGCTACATGATGGCCCAGCAGGGCAAGAAGGTGCTGCTGATCGGCTGTGACCCGAAGAGCGACACCACCAGCTTGCTGTTCGGCGGCCGGGCCTGCCCGACCATCATCGAAACCAGTTCCAAGAAGAAACTCGCCGGTGAGGCTGTGGCCATCGGCGACGTGTGCTTCAAGCGCGACGGCGTGTATGCGATGGAACTCGGTGGACCCGAGGTCGGCCGCGGATGCGGTGGTCGCGGAATCATCCACGGCTTCGAACTGCTCGAAAAGCTTGGCTTCCACGAGTGGGGCTTTGACTACGTGCTGCTCGACTTTCTGGGCGACGTGGTGTGCGGCGGCTTTGGCCTGCCGATCGCCCGTGACATGTGCCAGAAGGTGATCGTGGTGGCCAGCAACGATTTGCAGTCGCTGTACGTCGCCAACAACGTGTGCAGCGCGGTCGAGTACTTCCGCAAGCTCGGCGGCAATGTGGGTGTGGCCGGCATGGTCATCAACCGGGACGACGGGACCGGCGAGGCTGCCTCCTTTGCGGAGCAGGTGGGCATCCCGGTGCTCTCGACGATTCCAGCCAACGAGGACATTCGTCGCAAGAGCGCGAGCTACGAAATCATTGGCCGGCCTGACTCGGTGTGGGGCCCGATGTTTGCCGAACTCGCTGAGAACGTTGGAACGTCTTTGCCGGTACGCCCGAAGCCGCTGTCGCAAGACGCGCTGCTCGGCCTGTTTTCGGCCGCTTCGGTCGGACGCGATGTGGTCCTGGAGCCCGCCACCCAGTTCGACATGTGCGGCAAGACCGAGAGCACCAAGCAAACGCTCGAAGTCGTCTACGACGAAGTCTGAGTCGCCGCGCACCATGAGCAAGACCATCCCCATCGTGGCCGCTGATTCCGGTAGCCCTCGAGCAGCGCCAGTGGCACCGGGTGTCTCTTCCACCACGCTCGAAGGCGACGGAATGGGATGCCACGCCGGTGGTGATCAACTGTTGGCCGCGGCCAAATCAGCCGGCAAGTCCGAGGTGCTCGAGCAGTACGCCAAGGACTATCCGAAGAACCCGCAAGCCGGTCCACACGATCAGCCGCAAAGCATGTGCCCGGCATTCGGGTCGTTGCGCGTGGGTTTGCGCATGCGGCGCACGGCCACGATCCTGTCCGGCTCGGCCTGCTGCGTTTACGGGCTGACGTTCACATCGCACTTCTACGGGGCCAAGCGCAGCGTGGGCTACGTGCCGTTCAACTCAGAGTCGCTGGTGACCGGCAAGTTGTTCGAAGACATCCGCGAGGCGGTTCACAAGGAAGCCGATCCGGCCAAGTACGACGCGATCGTCATCATCAACCTGTGTGTGCCGACCGCCAGCGGCGTGCCGCTTCAGATCCTGCCCAAGGACATCAACGGCGTTCGTATCATCGGCATCGACGTGCCGGGCTTTGGCGTCCCGACCCACGCCGAAGCCAAGGATGTGCTGGCCGGTGCGATGCTGAAGTACGCACGCAGCGAGATCATGGCCGGTCCGGTTCAAGCACCGCGGGCAGGGCGTTCCGACAAACCCACCATCGCGCTGCTGGGCGAAATGTTCCCGGCCGACCCGGTGATCATCGGCATGATGCTGGAGCCCATGGGTCTGGCCGCCGGTCCTGTGGTGCCCACGCGCGAGTGGCGCGAGCTTTATGCCGCGCTGGACTGTGCGGCGGTGGCCGCCATCCACCCCTTCTACACGGCAAGCATTCGCGAATTCGAGGCCGCAGGTCGCCCGATCATCGGCTCGGCCCCGGTCGGCTACGACGGTACGGAGGCCTGGCTGCAGGCCATCGGCAACGTCACCAACACCCCGCAGGCCCAGATCGATGCGGCCAAGAACCGCATGCTGCCGGCCATACGAGGGGCGCTTGCCAAGACCCCGATCAAGGGTCGCATCACGCTGAGCGGGTACGAGGGCTCCGAACTGCTGGTGGGGCGCCTGCTGGTGGAAAGTGGCGCCGACCTGCGCTATGTCGGCAGCGCTTGCCCGCGTACCGTCTGGAACGAAGCGGACACCCAGTGGCTGGAGTCAAAGGGTGTGCAGGTCCAGTTCCGCGCGTCACTCGAGCAGGATCTGGCCGCGATCGCCGAGTACCAGCCTGACTTGGCGATCGGCACAACCCCTGTGGTTCAGGCCGCCAAGGCGCAGAGCATCCCGGCGCTGTACTTCACGAACCTGATCTCGGCGCGACCGCTGATGGGTCCGGCGGGTGCGGGCTCCCTCGCCACGGTCATCAACGCAGCGATTGGCAACAAGGCCCGCTTCGAGCACATGAAGGACTTCTTCGGGTCGGTCGGCGAAGGTCACGCTTCGGGCGTGTGGGAGCCAGCCAACGGCGTGCCCAAAGATCGCCCTGACTTCAAGGCCGACCAGCGCCGTCAAGCCGAGAAGCTTGCCAAGAAGCGCAAGGCCGAGGAAATGATATGAGCCTCGTCCTCGACCACGATCGCGCGGGCGGCTACTGGGGCG
>CANBSV010000145.1 GCA_947372225.1 Burkholderiales bacterium
TAAGTGCGCTTGGGCTGCATGCGCTTCAGTGTAGCGGTGGCACTGCCCGTGACGCCCGGTTTCACGGGGTGCGCGTGGCATCATCGCGCGCCCTTCCTCTCATGCGCGACCAGCACGTGCAACACCGGCTTTCATGAGCCCATTCCATCCCGATTGGCTGCGGCCTTCCTTCAACGTGAACGGGGTCGATGCCGTGATGACCTCGCGCCGTGGTGGCATCAGCACGGGGCCCTTCGCCAGCATGAACGTGCGCGACGGCCTGGGCGATGAGGCTTCGTCGGTGGCTCACAACCAGGCGCTACTGGCCGATGCGATCGGGATGCCACCGGTGTATCTGAACCAGGTCCACGGCTGTCGGGTCGTGCGTTTGACACCGTCTGACGCGCTTGGAAACACCCCATCCATCGAGGCCGACGCGAGTGTCACCACCGAGCACGGCGTCGCCTGCGCGATTCAGGTGGCCGATTGCATGCCCGTGCTGTTCGCCGCGCCAGGCGGTGTGGCCGCGGCACATGCGGGCTGGCGCGGTCTGGCCACCGGAGTGGTCGAGGCCACGCTGGCCGCGCTGTGTCAGGCCACCGGCTGCGCACCTGCGGCGGTCGAGGTCTGGCTCGGACCGTGCATCGGTCCCCGGCGTTTCGAGGTGGGTGACGATGTGCGGCAGGCCTTTGGCCACGACCAGGACGGGGCCGTGCTCTCGGCCAGCATCACTTCCACGCCGCGTTTTGTGCCCCTGGGCCAAGGCAAGTGGTTGGCCAACCTCTCGCTGCTTGCGCGCGACCGACTGGCCACCGCCGGCGTGGTGTCGATCAGCGGTGGCGACTGGTGCACCGTCGAGGATGCGTCACGGTTCTTTTCGTTCCGTCGCGACCGGACCACCGGCCGCATGGTCGCCGCCATCTGGCTGCGCGGCTGATGTGTCCGGCGTGGCGATCACCTCGGCAGCGAGGCGAGCACGTTTGCGCGCCGGGCTGCGCAGCAGATACAAAACGATGCCCAGCGGCAGCGCGCCGTACAGCACGAAGGTGAAGATGGCACCGAGCACGGTGCCATTCGGGCTGCCGGCTTCGACAATGGCCATCATCACGACGACATACATCCATGCAATCGCCACCAGATACATCGTGTCGCCTGTCAGAGTTGAGAAACCATCAGTCTGTATTCTCCGGCCTGAACCCCTTCGGGCCAGGTCGCCATCCGGTTGTGCGGCGCCCCCACAAGACCAAACGCCCTTGAGCGCGATTCCAAAAGGAACACACCCTTGAACACCAAATCCAGCCCCTCGAAAGGTGCTGCGCCACACTTGGACAGCGAAGCTGCTGCCAAGGCTTTTGGCGAAATGGCGGCTCAGTCGCTCAAATCCCTGGGCAATTTGAGCCTGCCGTTTCCGTCCCTCGCTCAAATGCAACTGGACTACGTGGAGCAGGCCACGGCCTTGTGGAAACGTGCCTTGCAGACCTCGACCCCTGACCCATCGGCGGCTGCCAAACCGACGCTGAATGACCGACGCTTTGCCGCGCCGGACTGGGTCTCCAACCCCACCAACGAATTCACCGCGCAGCTCTACTTGCTCAATGCGCGCACCCTGATGGGACTGGCCGATCAGGTCGAAGGCGATGAGAAGACCCGGCAGCGCATCCGCTTTGCGGTGCAGCAGTGGGTCGATGCCAGCGCACCGAGCAACTTTCTGGCGCTCAACCCCGAGGCGCAGCGCAAGGCGCTCGAAACCAACGGCGCCAGCATCACCCAGGGTCTGCGGCAATTCCTGCACGACCTGCAACAAGGCCATGTGTCGCAGACCGACGAAACGCTGTTCGAAGTCGGCCGCAACGTCGCCACCTCCGAAGGCGCCGTGGTGTTCGAAAACGAGCTGTTCCAACTGCTCGAATTCAAGCCGCTCACGCCCAAGGTGCACGAGCGCCCGATGCTGTTTGTGCCGCCTTGCATCAACAAGTACTACATCCTCGATTTGCAGCCGGACAACTCGCTGATCCGGTACACCGTGGCTCAGGGCCATCGCGTGTTCGTCATCAGTTGGCGCAACCCCGACGACAGCCTGTCGAAAGTGACCTGGGATCAGTACATCGAAGACGCGGTGATCCGCGCCATCGATGTGGTGTGTGACATCACGGGCGCCGAGCAGATCAACACCCTCGGGTTCTGCGTGGGCGGCACCTTGCTGTCCACCGCGCTGGCGGTGCTTGCGGGTCGCGGCCAAAAGCCCGCAGCCAGCGTCACCTTGCTGACCACGCTGCTCGACTTCAGCCACACGGGCATCCTGGATGTCTTCATCGACGAAGCGATGGTGCAGATGCGCGAGGTGACCATCGGCCCCGACAGCCCGAATGGCGGCGGCTTGCTCAAGGGCAAGGAACTCGCCAGCACCTTCAGCGCCTTGCGCCCCAACGACCTGGTGTGGAACTACGTCGTGGGCAACTACCTCAAGGGTGAGGCGCCGCCGGCGTTTGACCTGCTGTACTGGAACAGCGACAGCACCAACCTTCCCGGTCCGATGTTCTGCTGGTATTTGCGCCAGACCTACCTCGAGAACAACCTGATGAAGCCCGGTGGCGTCAGCGTGAGCGGCGAGCCGGTGGACCTGTCGCTCATCGATGCGCCGGTCTATGTGTACGGCTCGCGCGAAGATCACATCGTCCCGTGGGATGCGGCCTACCGCAGCACGCAAGTGCTCCGTGGCGCCAACCGGAAGGTGCGTTTCGTGCTCGGGGCGTCGGGCCATATTGCTGGCGTCATCAACCCGCCGAGCAAGAACAAGCGCAGCTACTGGACCGGACGCACCACCGCGGTGCCCACCGATCCCGCCGTCTGGCTGGACAATGCGCAGGAGCATCCCGGCAGCTGGTGGACCGACTGGTCGGCCTGGCTGGCAGGGCGGTCCGGTCGCCAGATCGCAGCGCCCAAGTCGCCGGGCAGCCGTCGGCATCCGGTGATCGAGCCCGCGCCCGGGCGCTACGTCCGGCAAAAGGTCTGACCCCACCACTGATCCCGAGGCGCCGCTGGCGTGCCTGGGATCCTTGAACATTCTTTAGACAGCCTTACCTGATCACTCACTCGACTTTCCAGGAGATTTCATGAGCACAGACATCGTCATCGTTTCGGCAGCCCGCACGGGTGTGGGCAAGTTCGGCGGCAGCCTCGCCAAGATCCCCGCTTCGGCTCTGGGTTCGACGGTGATCGCCGAGGTGCTCAAGCGCGCCGGCCTGAGTGGTGATTGCGTCAGCGAAGTCATCATGGGCCAGGTGCTGCAAGCGGGTACCGGCCAGAACCCGGCCCGCCAGGCCGCCATGGGCGCCGGTCTGCCCAACACCGTTCCATCGATGACCATCAACAAGTTGTGCGGTTCGGGCTTGAAGTCGGTGGCCCTGGGCGTGCAGGCCATCCGTGACGGCGATGCCGAGATCGTGGTGGCCGGCGGCCAGGAAAGCATGAGCTCTGCCCCTCATGTGCTGCCGGGTTCGCGCGATGGCGTGCGCATGGGTGAGTGGAAGCTGCAAGACAGCATGCTCATCGATGGCCTGACCGACGCCTTCAACCTGTACCACATGGGCGTTACCGCCGAGAACATCGCCAAGCAGTTCGGCATCTCGCGCGAAGCGCAGGACGCCTTTGCGCTGGCCTCGCAGCTCAAGGCCATTGCCGCGCAGCAGGCCGGGCGATTCAACGACGAGATCGTCGGCGTGAGCATTCCGCAGCGCAAGGGCGATCCGGTGATCTTCGCCACCGACGAATTCGTGAACCAGAAGTCATCCGCCGAGGGTCTGGCCGGTTTGCGTCCGGCCTTCGACAAGGCCGGCACCGTGACGGCCGGCAACGCATCGGGCATCAACGATGGCGCTGCTGCCGTCGTGCTGATGAGCGCTGCACGCGCTTCGGCACTGGGCCTCACGCCGCTGGCGCGCATTGCCAGCTACGCCAGTTCGGGCCTGGATCCGGCCATCATGGGCATGGGCCCGGTCGTCGCTTCGCAGCGCGCGCTGGCGCGTGCGGGCTGGAACGCGGCCGACCTCGACCTCATGGAAGTCAACGAGGCGTTCGCCGCCCAGTCGTGTGCCGTCCATCAGGAAATGGGATGGGACACCAGCAAGGTCAACGTCAATGGCGGCGCCATCGCGATCGGGCACCCGATCGGGGCGTCGGGTTGCCGCGTGCTGGTCACGCTGTTGCACGAAATGCAAAAGCGTCAGGCCAAGAAGGGTTTGGCCAGCCTGTGCATCGGGGGCGGCATGGGGATTGCTCTGACAGTGGAACGCTGATCTACGCGGGTCGTCGCATCGCCGGCCCTTTGAAACACAGGAGACATCCATGAGCAAGAAAATCGCCTACGTGACCGGTGGCATGGGCGGCATCGGCACCACCATGTGCCAGCGGCTGCACCGCGACGGCTTCGTCGTGATTGCCGGTTGTGGCCCGAGCCGCGACTTCACCAAGTGGCTCGACGAGCAAAGCGCTCTGGGCTACACGTTCTACGCCTCGGTGGGCAACGTCGGTGATTGGGATTCCACCTGCGCCGCCTTCGAAAAAGCCAAGGCCGAACACGGCCCGATCGACGTGCTGGTCAACAACGCCGGCATCACCCGCGACGGCATGTTCCGCAAGATGAGCCGTGCCGACTGGGATGCGGTGATCGAAACCAACCTCACCAGCTTGTTCAACGTGACCAAGCAGGTCATCGAAGACATGCTCGAAAAGGGCTGGGGCCGCATCA
>CANBSV010000146.1 GCA_947372225.1 Burkholderiales bacterium
GTCCAGATGATCGCGATGTAAAGGCCCCAATAACCCGGCATGCGCCCCGAGGGGATCGGTCGGTTGGGCTCGTTGATGGCGTCGACATGACGGTCGAACCAGTCGTTGACGGCCTGACTGCTGGCACACACCAACGGACCGGCCAGCAACACGCCGGTGACGATCGTGAGCCAGCGGCCCTGGGGTGAAATGCCCGAGGCGATCACACCGCAGCAAAACGCCCACATCGGCGGAAACCATGTGATGGGCTTGAGCAATTCAGCCACCACGGGCCACGCAGGCACCGCTGACGATGAGGGCAGGACTTTGGTCGACATGAGGGTCATTCTGGGCTTGACACCTATGAGTGTCAATCTAAACTTACACTGAAACGGGCTATCGAAATCCCGCACAACCGCAACGCAGTAAACGCGGAAAGCACCCCACCGATGAAGCCAGCGTCGATCCTCGAACACAACCTTCTGGCAGGTGCCGATGACCTCATCAGGCGCGTTGGCCCCGGCAAACCCACGGCCATCGTGATCGGCAGCGGCTTCGGCGGTCTGGCTGCAGGCATCCGGCTTCAGGCGCGCGGCTACCAGGTCACGGTGCTGGAAAAGCTCGACGCTCCGGGCGGGCGGGCTTACGTGCATCGGCAAGACGGCTACACCTTCGATGCCGGCCCGACCATCATCACCGTGCCCTTCATGCTTGAAGAGCTCTGGACGCTGTGCGGCAAGAAACTGTCAGACGATGTCGAACTGCGCGCACTCGATCCGTTCTATCGCATCCTGTTCGACGATGGCAGCCATTTCGACTACAGCGGCGACCTCGCGGCGATGCGAATCGAAGTGGCGCGTTTTTGTCCGTCGGATCTGGGCGGCTTCGACGACTTCATGGCCGAGTCGGACCGTTGCTACAAGCTCGGTTTTGAAGACCTTGCCACGGTCGCCTTCGACACCGTCGGCGATCTCATGGACGCGTTGCCGTCCATGGTGAAGATGCGGGCCTGGCGCAGCCTGTACTCCATGGCTGCCAAGCACTTCAAAAACGACAAGCTGCGCATCGTGATGAGCTTCCACCCGCTGCTCATCGGCGGCAATCCGTTTGCCGTGACCTGCGTGTACAGCCTGATCACCGCACTCGAGCGCAAGTTCGGCGTGCATTGGGCGATGGGCGGAACCGGTGCGCTGATCAAGGGGCTGGTGGGGCTGCTCGAAGGCAGTGGCGCACGGTTGCGGCTCGATTCCGAAGTGCGAGAGATCAACTGTGCACCCATCCCAGGCGGCAAGCCGCGCGCGACGGGCGTCACTCTGGCCAGTGGCGAGCGCCTTGATGCCGACATCGTCGTGTCCAACGCCGACACCGCCTGGACCTACCGCCGCCTGATCGACCCGCAGTTCCGCCGCCACTGGACCGACAAGAAGATCGACAACGGGCGCTACTCGATGAGCCTGTTCGTCTGGTACTTCGGCACCGATCGCCAGTACCCCGAGGTGCCACACCACATGATGGTGCTCGGCCCTCGCTATCGCGAACTGCTCAACGACATCTTCAAGCACCATGTGCTGGCCGAAGACTTCAGCTTGTACCTGCATCGGCCCACGGCGTCCGACCCGTCGATGGCGCCGCCAGGCTGCGATGCCTTCTATGTGCTCGCACCGGTGCCGCACCTCGACAGCCACACCGATTGGCAGACGCAGGCTGAACCGTATCGCCAGGCCATCGCCGACGCGCTCGATCGCAAGGTGATGCCCGGGTTCCAAAAGCACATCGCCACCTCACTCATCACGACACCGCAGCACTTCCATGACCGGCTCCTGTCGCACAAAGGCGCGGCGTTCGGGCTGGAACCCGTGCTGCTGCAAAGCGCGTGGTTCAGGCCGCACAACCGCAGCGAGGATGTCGATGGCCTGTTCATGGTGGGGGCCAGTACTCACCCGGGCGCCGGTGTGCCAGGCGTGCTGGGATCAGCGAAGGCGCTTGAGTCCGTGGTGCCTGATGTTGCTTCCTTCGCGCCGAGCCTGGCTCGCGTGAGCTGACCTCCTTCAACCCAAAGGATTTGCATGAACACAGCCCACGCCCCAGCCATGGTCGACGCGCAAGCTGCAAGCGCCACGCATCAGGAAGCGGCCGAGACCAGCCTGCGAACGCGGCAGCGGCTGGACTTGCAAGACTGCGAAGACCTGATGCGCACCGGCTCGAAGAGCTTTTTTGCAGCGTCCATGGTGCTGCCAGGTCGTGTGCGCGCGCCGGCCACAGCGCTGTACGCGTTTTGCCGGCTGGCCGACGACACCATCGATTTGGACGCGCATCTCTTTGGCGGACCATTCGGCGCATTGCAGCACCTCCAGAACCGGCTGCAGCGCATCTATGAAGGCCGCCCGTCTCAGGTGCCAGCCGATCGTGCGCTGGCCAGAGTCGTCGCCCGCTTCGCCATTCCGAAGTCGCTGCTCGATGCACTGCTGGAGGGTTTCGAATGGGACCTGCAACAGCGCCGGTACGACAGCATCGAGGACCTGCAGGCCTATGGTGCGCGCGTGGCAGGAACCGTGGGTTCCATGATGGCCATCATCATGGGCACCCGCGACCCGCAAGCCCAAGCCAGAGCCTGTGAGCTGGGCGTGGCGATGCAGTTGACCAACATTGCACGTGACGTCGGGGAAGACGCATTGGCGGGGCGCCTTTACCTGCCGCGCAACTGGATGCGCGAGGCGGGCATTGACCCGGACACCTGGCTGAAAAATCCCTCCTTCAGCACTGAGCTCGGCGGGGTGATCAAGCGGTTGCTGACCGCAGCCGATGAGTTGTACGCGCGCGCCACCCTGGGCATCGCTGCGCTGCCGCGCGACTGCCGGCCGGCCATTCAGGCCGCACGGCTCGTGTACTCGGAAATCGGCCGGGAAATCGAGCGCGCGGATTGCGACTCCGTGGGCAGGCGCGCTTTCGTGTCCACGCAGCGCAAGCTGGCTTTGATGGCCTACTCTCTGGGTGCCGCAGCGGTGTCGCCCGCTCGTCGGCACGTTCATGACCTGCCTATGACGCCGCTGGCTGCGATTCAGTTTTTGGTCGACGCAGCCTCGGGGGACGAAACTGCAGTGGGGGACCGCAGCACCACCGCCCCACTCAACAGCCGAAGCGCGCGGCTGCAGCCCGCCACAGGAAAAAGCTTTGACGAGCGGGCCACCTGGGCCATCGGACTGTTCGAGAGGATCGAAGAGCGCAACCGCGCGAGCAGTTCGTTCGTCGGCGCCGGCGTTCAGCGTCCGTCAGCCTATACCGCCTTGAGGCGTTGACCTGGCCGGCAGCCTCGATGCCGGCCAGGTCTCACCTCACGCGAGGCATGCGCCACGGCAGCATCAACTGTGTCGAGGTGGACACCAAACGCGGCACATTGAGTGTCTCGTGGACAGACACCACCGACTCACCCAACAGCGATGAGGCCACCACGGACCGCACATAAAACGGCGTGTCCTCGAGGGTTTGAGTCACCTTTGCCGGTTGTCGGGCGTCCGTGCGCATCGTGCGGCCGATCCGCCAGGCGGTGTTGGGCAGCGGCTGCCGTGGTGGTGCGCTGAAGTGCTCGAACTCGCCCGATGGCATGAATCGCACAGCGATCACACGATCACCGCCGTGTTTTTGACGCACGTCGTAGATCACGCCGGTGCTGCCGTCCTTCAACGGCGCGCGAGACCAGTCCCATTCGGTGAACGGGCGATCGATAGGCTCGTCGCCCTCATTGCTGTCGAGGTACCCGTGGCCAGACCACCTCACGCCGGGCGACTCGAACTCGGCCTCGACCCGAGCGCAAGGAGCGATCGGTCCCCAACGGTGCAAGCCGCCATCGTCGAGTGCAGCCACAAATCGGCACAAGCCCTGTGGATGCACGCGAACGCGCCCGCGCACGCGCCGGGGAATGGGCACGCACACCTCATCGATGTCGATGACCAGGCACTCGCCGTCCCAATGCAGTTGGCTCGGCCCGATCACCAGACGATCGGCGCTGCGTTGCACGCTCGCGCGGCTGCGCTCGGTCATCGTCCAGCGTTTGCCGGCCTTCCCGTAAAGCGCCACGTTGAGCGAGCAGTGGTTGCCGGGGTCGGCCTCGCCCCGTCGGCGCGCCCAGGCGTAGTAAGGTGAAAAAACGCTGCCGACAAAGGCGATGATGCTCAGCGCGTGCTGTCCGTCATCGCTGATCGCATCGATGTACCACCAGAGATACGAACCCGGCGCGACCGGCTGGTCGAATCGAGGTGCGCCATCAGCGTCTCGGCCGCCAGTCGGCCGGACATCGCCGCCATGGGCACCCCCGGCCCAGGGTGTACGCTGCCGCCCGCCAGGTAGAGCCCCGGCAGCCGGCTCGCCGCCGAGGGACGGCTGAAAGGCCCCATCCATCCGTGTGACGCCTGGCCATAAAGCGCCCCGCCCGTCGCTGGAAACAGACGGTGGAATTCGGCCGGCGTCGTCAGCACCGTGTTGTGCGGCTGACGATCGATGGTCAGGCCACAGCGCTGCATCAATGCGAAGTGAGTCCGCTCGCATGTGTCGATCTCCGTGGAGTCAGGGGGATGGTGGTCA
>CANBSV010000147.1 GCA_947372225.1 Burkholderiales bacterium
CTGCGACCCGATCGATCAAGGAGGAATCAGCGTCAGCGGGAGCCTCCAGCACCGCTTGTGGATCCATGCTCATGCGAACAACGCGGGAGACCGCATGCTCAAGCGAAAACCCGCACGACCTCTTCGGTCATGGCCTTGGGCACCAGCCGTTCAGCTTCCATGCGAACCAGTTCACGCATCTGCGCTGCACCGGGACAGGCTGGAATGGACCCGATGGCGGCAGCCACCAGTCGGTCAAAGTGATGAATGGCGCCCTCCAGACCCAGTTCGCGCGCTGCGCTCGGGCGGCACAACGCCACATCCTGCCCAGTGGGCTTTCCAAGTTGGGCGGGGTCGGATGCGACATCACGAATGTCATCGGCCACCTGATAGGCCTCGCCCAGCCATTCCCCAAGGGCACGCCATGGACCGGCATCCGCGCCAGCGGCCTGAGCGCCGGCGATCGTGGCTGCCGAGAACAGCGAGCCGGTCTTGGCACGCTGGTAGTCGGCCAGCAACACGCGCGGCTCACACTCCCAGGCCTGACCGGCGACGATGCCGTGAGGCATGCCGGTGGAGCGGGCGATGGTGCCCAGCACGGCCGGCAAACGCAGCGGAGAGCGTGATGCCGAAGCACCCAGCGTCTGGAACGCCAGCACGATCAGCGCATCGCCGGCCAGCACGGCCAGGCTTTCGCCGAAGGCAAAGTGCACCGACGCGCGGCCGCGGCGCGTGGAAGCGTCATCGAAGCAAGGTAAATCGTCGTGAACCAACGACGCGCAGTGCAGCAACTCGATGGCGGTGGCCGCCGCGTCGGACAACATGGGGTCGTCATCGCCACAGGCCTGCGCCACAGCCAGGCACAACTGCGGACGAATCCGGGCACCGCCCGGGAACACCGCGTGCCTGATCGCACCAGCCAGTTTCGGCGGGCAGCCTTCAGCTTCGCCCGAGGCGATGGCAGTGGCGAGCGACTGTTCGATGCGGGTGATGGGCTTCATGGCGTGGCCTCCAGATGAGTGTCAACTTGACGTACTTGCTTCATGTGTCAAGTAATGTAGACACCCGAATCTGCCTCGTCAACAGCGCGCACCCGCAATCACCGCGAAGCAGGGTTGGTTCCCCTGCCCGCACAACCAGCCCGGCAGCAAATGCTCAAGCGCTGAGGCCGTCGGCTCACTAGACCTCTGCGAACCTGCTGCCAAACATTTAAAAAGCAGCAGGTTTGTCCAATACGCACACGCGTCTCATGGCGAGACTCACCACACATGAGGAACGCTTCAATTCCCGACCCCGCCGCTGAAGGTGGTCAGATCGTCAAACCTGGCCGGCTGAAGTGCGTCCACTGCACCAGCTTGCACCCTCACTGGGACCGCTCGCTGCACCCGGCGCACACGGTGGCCGACGGTGCGGTGCTGACGATGGCTTGCCCGGACGCCTCCAACGGCCTGCTCAACCAGGGTTCCAGCGCAGCGGACATCGCCACCATCGACTTCGGCATGCTGGATCCTCTGTGCGGGCCCATCCACGTCGAAGGCGCCCAACCCGGCGACGTGTTGCAGGTCGACATCCTCGACATCGCGCTGGCGCACTGGGGGTGGACTGGATTGCTCAAGGGCTTCGGGTTGCTGGCCGACGAATTTCCGCAGCCGTATTTCCGCAGCTTCGATCTGACCCGAGGCGAGGTCGACCTGTTCGGCTTGCCCTTCGAATTGAAGCCCATGATGGGCGTGCTGGGCGTGGCTCCGGCAGCACCCGGGGCCCATGCATCCATCACCCCCACGCTGGCTGGCGGCAACATCGATGTGCGCTACCTGGGCGTTGGATCGACCATCTACCTGCCGGTATTCAACGAAGGTGCGCTGCTGTCGGGCGGCGATGGCCATGCGCTCCAGGGCGAAGGCGAAATCTCCGGCACCGCCATCGAGGCACCGATGACCGCCACGCTGCGCGTGTCGGTGTTGAAGAACCAGTCGCTGCGCGCACCGGTGCTCGACATCTCGACCAAGGCCTATACCGAGACCGAATATCGCGACTTCCTGGGCATCGGCCCCGACCTCTTTCAGGCCGCCCGGGACGCCACACGCTACGCCGTCGACGCGTTGGCCGCTCACCTGGTGGTGGAGCCGTTTGAGGCTTACGCCATCTTGGGGATGGTGGGCGAGTTGCGCATCCACGAAATCGTGGACCAGCCGAACTGGGTCGTCGGCTGCATGGTTCCGATGCGGTTTTTCAAGCGACGACGCCACACGTCGGGCCGCTAGCACCACACACACATTCCAAGCCCATTCCAACCACCGACGAAAGAGAGCACCTCATGCGAAAACAGGCCCTTTGGATCACCGCGTGCGCCTTGTTGCTGGGCTGTTCCGTCACGGCCCGCGCCGCTGATTCCGCTTTGCGCATTGGCGTTCCGGTGTGGGTGGGCTGGATGCCTTGGTGGGTGGCCCAGGAAAAAGGCCTGTTCAAGAAGAACGGGGTCGCAGTGAAGTTGCGCAACTTTCCGGTGCAAGGCGATGCCGTTCAGGCACTGGCCGGGGGATCACTGGATCTGTCCAGCGTGGCCACCAACGACATCTTGAGCGTCAATGCCAAAGGTCCCAAGGCTTCGGTCGTGCTGCTGCATGACGAGTCTGCCGGAGCCGACATGATGATCTCCCGGGGTATCGACTCACCCAAGGATCTCAAGGGTCAGCGCATCGCGGTTGAGGTGGGTGGGGTCAGTCACTTTTTCCTGTCAAAGCTGCTGGCTCAAAACGGTCTGAGTGAAAAGGACGTGACCGTGGTGAACATGACGGCACCCGATGCGGGCGCAGCTTTCGCTGTCAAGGCCATCAACGTGGCGGTGACGTGGGAGCCCTATGGCTCCCAGGGCGTGAAGGCCGGCGGCAAGGTTTTGCTGTCAAGCAAGGACACGCCGGGCGCCATCGTCGACGTGCTCGGCGCGCGCAACGATGTGCTGAAGAAACGCGGCAACTCGGTGCGTCGCGCGATCGCCGCCTGGTTTGAGGCGCTCGACTACGTGCAGACCCATCAGGAGGAGTCGTTCAAGATCATGGCGAAGGCGTCTGGCGTCACAGTGCCCGAATTCGCCGAGATGTGGCAAGGCGTTCGCATCTTCACCCTGGCAGACAACAAGGCGGCACTGGAACCTGGCACCACTGCGGCCAATTTCAGGGGCACGGTGAACGAGATGTCGAAGTTCATGGTCGAGCAAAAGCTGCTTGGAAAGCCGGTGCCGGCCGACTCCATGGTGAGTGCGGATTTCCTGCCTTCGGCCAAATAGCCAAACACGGCGGCCGCATGGGCCGCCCGATCCAGACTGCAGGGGACGATCAGCCCCGCATCTGTTGGCGGTAGCGCAGCGGCGTCAGGCCGAGCAGCCGGGTGAACGACGTGGTCATGTGCGACAGGTCAAAAAATCCGCAATCCGAGGCGATCTCGGCCAGCGACAGATCCGTCGTTGTCAGCAACCATTTCGCATGACTGACCCGAACCGACATCAGGTGCTGCTGCGGACTGTGACCCGTAGCCGCCTTGAAGGCTGCGCTGAAGCGCGATGCCGGCAAGCCGCTGAGGCGCGCCAGGTCGGCCACCGGAATTCGGCTCGCGTAGCGGGCTTCGCAGTAATCCAGAATGGTGCGCAACCGCGCTGGCGGCAGGCTCGGACCCCTGCCCTCAGGTCGCGCCCGCACGGATCCCCTGGCTGCCCGAAGCAACGTGTTGACGATCGCAGCTTCGACCGATTCCACAAACGCATGCCCGAGGGCGTCTCCGCGATGCATTTCCACCCACGCCCGCCGGCACAGTTGGCCGAGGAAAGGATCGTGGAACGGCCGCTGCGTCAGGCTCTCGAGTGCATCGCCGGAGTCGACTTCATCAAACGCCGCCTCCCCTATCGACAGCATCAAATGCTGCTGGGCCGCCGACAGGTTCAGCATGGCCGCCTGATGCGCAAGCGTGATCGGAGCGAACATTCCCGGACCCAACTCGTGCTGGTGCCAGCGGTCGTCGCAGCGCCAGGACAACTGCGCCTTGCCTGCGAGTACCAGGCACAGCGTGTAGTCGGATGACGGCTCGTCGACCACATCGCCTGCACTCAAATTGACCCTTTCGAGCCGCATGTGCTGGCTGGCGTGGTGGTTTGAGGGCTGCATGGTGGGGCGTGACAAGACTCGCTGGTCCAAGGGCACGCAAGGCTCAGGCCAGCCGACACGCGCACACGTTGACCGGCTGACGCACGCATCCGGATAATCGCAACGCTTCAGCGAGCCGCCGGCTCGTCCACGGCGGCCGCCCAACCCGCGATCCTGTCTTCCCCCTTGAACCTCCCCTCGCACTCGACGGCTTCGTCGGACCCTGCCTCAACTGCAACCCGGGCTGTCAGCCTGGAACTGCGTGGGCTGGCGTGTTCCCGTGGCGCT
>CANBSV010000148.1 GCA_947372225.1 Burkholderiales bacterium
GGCCTTCGCTGATCCTGGCCGGTGCCGGCTCGGGCAAGACCCGCGTGCTCACCACCCGCATCGCCTGGCTGATCCAGACCGGGCAGCTCGCGCCGGGTGGCGTGCTGGCCGTGACCTTCACCAACAAGGCCGCCAAGGAAATGCTCACGCGCCTGGGCGCGATGCTGCCCATCCCCGTGCGCGGCATGTGGGTGGGCACCTTCCACGGGCTGTGCAACCGTTTCCTGCGTGCGCACTGGAAGCTCGCGGCGCTGCCGCAGGGCTTCCAGATTCTGGATTCGGCTGATCAGCTCTCCGCCGTCAAGCGCGTCATCAAGGGCATGAAGCTCGACGAGGAGCGCTTCGTGCCCAAGGCGACCACCTGGTTCATCGCTGCGCAAAAGGAAGAAGGCCTGCGCCCGAAGGACGTGGAAGTGCGCGACGAGCAATCTCGCGTGCTGGTGCAGATCTACCAGGCCTACGAGGACCAGTGCCAGCGCGAAGGCGTTGTCGATTTCGCCGAGCTGATGCTGCGCACGTACGAGCTGATGCGCGACCAGCCCAGCTTGCGCGAGCACTACCAGCGTCGTTTCCGGCACATCCTGGTCGACGAGTTCCAGGACACCAACCGGCTGCAGTACGCCTGGCTCAAGATGTTTGCCGGCCCGCCCGGACCCAACGGTTGCGCGGTGCTGGCCGTGGGCGATGACGACCAGAGCATCTACGCATTCCGCGGCGCGCAGGTCGGCAACATGGCCGACTTCGAGCGCGAGTTCCACGTACAGCAGGTCATCAAGCTCGAGCGCAACTACCGCAGTTTCGGGCACATCCTCGATGCGGCCAACGAACTGATCTCGCACAACTCGCGCCGCCTGGGCAAGAACCTGCACACCGAGGCCGGTCCCGGCGAGCCGGTGCGCGTGTTCGAAGCCACCAGCGATTTCGCCGAGGCGCAGTGGTTCATCGAAGAAGCGCGCCAGCTGCACCGCGAAGGCACGCCGCGGCGCGACATCGCGCTGCTGTACCGCAGCAACGCACAAAGCCGGGTCCTCGAAAGCGCGCTGTTCAACGCCGGGATTCCGTACAAGGTCTACGGCGGGCATCGATTCTTCGAGCGCGCCGAGGTCAAGCATGCGCTGGGTTACTTGCGCCTGATCGAGAACCCCAATGACGACACCAGCTTCTTGCGGGTGGTCAATTTTCCGCCCCGCCGCATCGGCGCGCGCACTATCGAGCTGCTGCAAGACACCGCACGCGCGAGCGGGCGCAGCCTGTACCAAAGCGTGGGCGCCGTGGCTGGCAAGGGCGGCGGCAACGTGCAGGCCTTCGTGGCGCTGGTCGATGCGATGCGCGACGCCACGCGCGGCCTCACGCTGCGCGAAATTATCGAGCACATGCTGCAGGCGTCGGGTCTGGTCGATTCCTATCGCACCGACAAGGAAGGCCAGGACCGCATCGAGAATCTGGACGAACTGGTCAACGCCGCCGAAGCTTTCGTCACCCAGGAAGGCTTTGGCAAGGACGCGGTGGCGCTGCCGGTCGACGAGTTCTCGACGCCGGTGCCGCCGTCCGGTGCGGCCGACGTCGAGCTGACGAAGGTGCTGTCCGGACTGGCGGTCGAGCCGGCGGCCCCCGGCGGCATCGCCTCGCTGATCACCACGCCCGACGCCGAAACCGGCGAGATCATGTCGCCACTGGCCGCCTTCCTGACGCACGCCTCGCTCGAGGCCGGCGACAACCAGGCGCAAGCCGGCCAGGACGCCATCCAGTTGATGACGGTGCACGCAGCCAAGGGCCTCGAATTTGACGCGGTGTTCATCACCGGCCTCGAAGAAGGCCTGTTCCCGCACGAGAACAGCGCGTCCGACCGCGACGGCCTGGAAGAAGAACGCCGCCTGATGTACGTGGCCATCACGCGGGCGCGCAAGCGGCTGTACCTGAGTTGCAGCCAGACGCGCATGCTGCACGGCCAGACCCGCTACAACGTCAAGAGCCGCTTCTTCGACGAGCTGCCCGAGGCCTCGCTGAAGTGGATCACGCCACGCAACCAGGCCTTCGGTTCGGGCTTTGCTCGCGAGTACCAGTCGGCCTGGGCACGCGGCTCGGGCCTGGGTTCCATTGTCGGTGCCGGGCGTGTCGAGCCCGCGCCGCCGCCGATGGTGTCCAAGGCTTCCTCGCACGGCCTGAAGTCAGGCCAGAGCGTGTTTCACACCAAGTTCGGCGAGGGGGTGATCGTCACCCTCGAGGGCCACGGCGACGACGCGCGCGCCCAGGTCAATTTCGGCCGCCATGGCATGAAGTGGCTGGCGCTGTCGGTGGCGAAACTGACGCCGATTCCTTGATGTCTGCGAGGTGGGTCCAGCGAGCCAGTGGGGCAGTCCGCGTTGCTCGTGTCCCCCGCCCGCGCCCTCAGGGCGCAGGCTCCTCCTTCACCTCGCCACGCGACCTGCCCCACTGGCTCGCGGCCGTCACCGAGTGCCTCGCTGGCCTGCGGGCGCTTGAACGAGCGCCGCTCAAACCCCGGCCATCTCGATTTGCTGGTTGGCGTCGCGCAGCCACATCTTCAGGCGCTGGCGGTCCATCAGGCCCAGGCCGGTGCGCGACTTCTCGGTGTCGTGCTGGGCCGCCCAGAAGCTGCTGCTCGAGGCATCGATCTTTTGAATGATCGCGTCGCTCAGGTGCTTGATCGAGACGGTGCGGGCACCCAATGCGTCGGCGCGCTCCTGCTCGCCCGAACGCTCGAGCAGACTGAAGTCGTCGCCGCGCATCTGGTTGCGCACCAGCACGTAGCCCAACCGTCCACCGAAGCGATCGAGCAGCTTCTTGAGCAGATCGACCGAGTCGCGTCCCGAATCCATCACGTGCCAGTAGGTGATCGAAAAGCCCGATTCGCCGGCCATCTCCAGCACGCCGGACTCGTCCATCCACTTGACCAGCGGGTCGTGCGTTTGCGCAGCCAGATCGACCAGCACGCGGCGATTGGGCTGCTCGATGGCGGCCTCGATGATCGAGTCGAGCGCCTCGTAGCGGTCGACCAGCACGGGCGAGGCAAAGCCGGCGTAAAAGCGCAGCAGCGCGCCATGTGAGCGGTCGGTGTCAAAGCCCAGAAACGGGAGTTCTCGGTCGATGAGGTACTGCGCCAGCAAACGCGACACCAGCGATTTGCCGACCCCGCCTTTCTCGCCGCCGATGAAGTGGATGTTGGCCATGGGAATCCTTGAGTGGGTTGGGGGTGGATCATCACCCTCAAGCGAGGGTCGTGCCAGCGGCGGTGGGGGATCAAAAAAGCCCCCGGCCGGGCAACCGGCCGAGGGCTTGATGCTGCGCAGGCGCCTGCGGTGCGCCCGCAGGCGCAATGTCACGAACCCAGGCGCTCTTCGATGCTTGCCATGGTGGCAGGCAGCTCGCTGGGCAGGTGGTATTCGAGCTGCTTGAACAGCTCGGCGTGCAAGGTGAGTTCGTGCTTCCAGGCTGCGGTGTCGATGCTGATGACGCTGTCGAACTGCTCGCCGGTGAACTTCAGGCCTTCCCAGCGGATGTCTTCATAGCGCGGGCTGATGCCGAACACGTTGTCCTTGCCACCGGCGGTGCCTTCGATGCGGCCAAGCATCCATTCCATGGCGCGCATGTTCTCGCCGTAGCCGGGCCAGACGAACTTGCCATCGGCGCCCTTGCGGAACCAGTTGACGCAGAAGATCTGTGGCAGCTTGGCGCCGGTGGCGGCGATCTTGCCGCCCAGGTCCAGCCAGTGCTGGAAGTAGTCGGCCATGTTGTAGCCGGCAAACGGCAGCATTGCGAACGGATCGCGGCGCACGATGCCTTGCTGGCCCGCGGCCGCAGCGGTCGTTTCGCTGCCCATGGTGGCGGCCATGTAGACGCCTTCGACCCAGGTGCGAGCCTGCGTGACCAGCGGCACGGTCGTCGAGCGGCGGCCGCCGAAGATGAACGCATCGATGGCCACGCCATCGGCGTTGTCCCACTCGGGGTCGAGCACGGGGTTGTTGGTGGCGGCCACAGTGAAGCGCGCGTTCGGGTGTGCGGCCTTGGCGCCGGTTTCCTTGGCGATGGCCGGCGTCCAGTCCTTGCCCTGCCAGTCGATCAGGTGTGCCGGCGGGGTGTCGGTCATGCCTTCCCACCACACGTCGCCGTCGTCGGTCAGCGCCACGTTGGTGAACACCACATTGGCCTTGAGCGAATCCATGCAGTTCGGATTCGTCTTGTAGTTGGTGCCCGGTGCCACGCCAAAGTAGCCGGCCTCGGGGTTGATGGCGTACAGGCGGCCGTCGGTTCCCGGCTTGATCCAGGCGATGTCGTCACCGATGGTGGTGACCTTCCAGCCGTCGTAGCCGGCGGGCGGCACGAGCATCGAGAAGTTGGTCTTGCCACA
>CANBSV010000149.1 GCA_947372225.1 Burkholderiales bacterium
GGCGCAAGGGCTTCCACGATGACGTGCCCAATGAGCCCGTCACGATCGTCAAAGCCGTCGCGGTCTGAGTCGCGAGATGATGTCCAACGGCCCGACCGCCTTGCCCACGTTCTGGGAGGTAGAAGCCGCGGCCAACTGGACCTCAATAGAGTTCATCAGTGACTTGCACCTGGATGAGAGCACGCCGAGAACTTTCGAGACCTTCGCCTCGTACCTGAAGGGTACGACCGCCGATGCGGTCTACATCCTCGGGGATCTGTTCGAAGTGTGGGTGGGGGACGACTCTCGTCACGAGGGTTTCGAGGCACGTTGCGCGGACCTGCTGAGCGAGGCGGCCTCGCGGCTGACGCTGGGGTTCATGGCGGGAAATCGTGACTTCCTGGTCGGATCCGACATGCTCAAGGCCTGTGGCGTGATGGCGTTGTCAGACCCCACTGTGATGATCGCCTTCAACCAACGGGTGATGCTCACGCACGGCGATGCGCTGTGCCTTTCCGACGTCGACTATCAGCGCTTTCGCGCCCAGGTGCGCAACCCAGCCTGGCGCGCGGACTTTCTTTCGCGGCCGCTGGCTGAGCGGCGCAAGGCGGCTCGTCACATCCGGGAAGAAAGTGAGCGTCGCAAACGCGAACAAGTCGCCGGTCAGTACTTTGACATCGATCCCGCGACGGCCGTGCGCTGGATGCATGAGGCGGGAGCGCCGCTGCTCATTCACGGCCACACCCACATGCCTGGCGCCGACGAATTGGCCCCTGGGTTTGGAAGGCAAGTGCTGAGTGATTGGGACGTTGACCATGCCACCCCACCCCGTGCGCAAGTTTTGCGCTGGGATGCCACCGGGCTGGCTCGCTGTTCGCTGGCTTGCTCGGCGGATTGAGCCTCGTTGAGAAGGCGTGGCTTGCCTTCAGGCGTTGGTCAGAAAGCCGTACGCTTCGACGCCGGCCCATTCCAGACGAGTTGTGGCGCCTGACCCTTCAACGTCACCCATTTCTCCTCTGGCGAAGTGAGCCCGACCAAGTTCGGCTGCGTGAACTGGCCACGCTCTTTCTCGCCCGCAAGGAGTTCTGCGGTGCGAATGAACTGCCGGTGACCGACGAGATGGCCGTATCGATCGCAGCGCAGGCAGCGTTGCCGGTCCTCAATCTGGGGCTAGGCCTGTACGATGGATTTGTGGGCATCGTCGTACATCCCGATCAGGTCATCGCCCGCCGCGAAGAAATCGACGAAGACGGCGTCGTTCATCAGTTCGATGAAGAACTCTCCGGTGAGGCGATGCAAGGTGGTCCGGTGATGCTGTCTTGGCGCGACGTCCAATCAGCGGGCGATTCATGCCAGTGGGGCTACAACGTCGCGATTCATGAGTTTGCCCACGTGATCGACATGGCCGATGGTGCTGCAAATGGCACACCTCCATTGCCGGATCCGAACACCCGCAATCAATGGAAACGGGTGATGGGATCGGCCTACAACCGCTTTTGTTCGGACTTGAACAGGCGTCGCCCAAGCGAACTGGATTCCTACGCCGCAAAGTCCATCGATGAATTCTTCGCAGTCACCTCGGAGTGCTTCTTTGTGAACCCCAGGGTCCTGCGGTCGGAGTTTGAAGACGTGTACGCGCTGCTGAAAAGCTATTACGCCCAGGACCCGGCAAAGTTCATTGACCCATGAAAAAAGCCGACACCCTGTTGTCAGAGTGTCGGCATCGCGGTCAGTGCCTGGCTTTGTCAGACAGTGGTAGCTGGCTCAGCCTTGGGTTTGTCGCTGCGCTTGGATGGCTGAATGTCAAGTACCGTCTTGCCATCGGCATCGACATCAACCGTCAAGCGGCCGCCATCAACCAGGTCACCAAAAAGCAGCTCGTCGGCCAAGGCACGGCGAATGGTGTCCTGAATCAAGCGCTGCATCGGACGAGCGCCCATCAGAGGATCAAAACCCTTCTTGGCAAGGTACTTGCGCAACTCATCCGTGAAGGTCACGTCGACCTTCTTCTCGGCCAGTTGAGCCTCCAACTGCAGCAAGAACTTGTCGACCACGCGCAGGATGATTTCCTCGTTCAATGCGCGGAAACTCACCACCGCATCCAAACGATTGCGGAATTCCGGCGTGAACATGCGTTTGACGTCAGCCATCTCGTCACCCTGTTCGCGCAGCGTGGTGAAACCGATCGTCGACTTGTTCATCGTCTCGGCACCTGCATTGGTGGTCATGACGATGATCACATTGCGGAAATCGGCCTTTCTGCCGTTGTTGTCCGTCAGCGTACCGTGGTCCATCACCTGCAGAAGCACATTGAACACGTCAGGGTGGGCCTTCTCGATCTCGTCGAGCAGCAACACACAATGGGGCTTCTTGGTGACCGCCTCCGTCAATAAGCCGCCTTGGTCGAAACCGACGTATCCCGGCGGAGCGCCGATCAACCGACTGACCGCATGGCGCTCCATGTACTCGCTCATGTCAAAACGGATCAGCTCGATCCCGAGCACGTAGGCCAATTGCTTGGCCACCTCGGTCTTGCCCACCCCTGTAGGACCTGAGAACAGAAAGGAGCCGATCGGCCGGTCAGGCTTGCCGAGTCCTGAACGAGCCATCTTGATCGCCGAGGACAGCGCCTCAATGGCCGGGTCTTGGCCGAAGACGACATTCTTGAGGTCCCGGTCCAGACTCTTGAGCTTGGAGCGATCGTCGTTGGACACGCTGGCCGGCGGAATGCGGGCAATCTTGGCCACGATCTCTTCCACCTCATTGCGCGTGATGGTTTTCTTTTGCTTGCTCTTGGGCAAGATCCGCTGCGCCGCACCCGCCTCATCGATTACATCGATGGCCTTGTCCGGCAAATGCCGGTCGTTGATGAACTTCGCCGACAGTTCAGCGGCAGCCTGCAAGGCACCCAAGGCGTACTTGACGCTGTGATGCTCCTCGAAACGAGACTTCAAGCCCTTGAGAATCTCAATCGTCTGCTCCACCGAGGGCTCGGCCACGTCAATCTTCTGGAAGCGACGCGACAACGCAGCGTCTTTCTCGAAGATGCCGCGGTACTCGCTGAACGTGGTCGCTCCGATGCACTTCATCGCCCCAGAACTCAAGGCAGGCTTGAGCAGGTTGCTGGCATCCAGCGTTCCCCCAGATGCCGCACCGGCGCCAATCAGCGTGTGAATTTCATCAATGAACAGAACCGCGTGGGGCTGCTCCTTGAGCGTCTTCAAAACGCTTTTGAGGCGTTGCTCGAAATCGCCTCGGTATTTCGTACCAGCCAGCAAGGCCCCCATGTCGAGCGAGTACACCGTCGCATTGGCCAGAACCTCAGGAACATCGCCTTCAGTGATACGCCAAGCCAAGCCCTCGGCAATTGCCGTCTTGCCCACACCTGCCTCACCAACCAGCAACGGATTGTTCTTGCGCCGACGGCACAAAACTTGGATGACTCGCTCCACCTCGACTTCACGCCCGATGAGGGGGTCGATTTTTCCGTCACGCGCCAACTGATTCAGGTTTTGGGTGAACTGGTCCAGCGCTGAACCCTTGCCATCGGATTCGTCTTTATCGCTCTCCCCCGAGCTAGGCGTCTCGCTTGGTTTGGCCGATTCAGGTGGCTCCGACTTCTTGATGCCATGAGCAATGAAATTGACCACATCGAGACGCGTCACGCCCTGCTGGTGCAGGTAGTAAACCGCATGCGAGTCCTTTTCACCGAAGATGGCAACGAGCACATTGGCACCCGTCACCTCCTTCTTGCCGCTGCCGGTCGATTGGACGTGCATGATCGCTCGTTGAATCACCCGCTGAAAGCCCAGCGTGGGCTGCGTGTCAACCTCATCGGTGCCACCCACCGTCGGCGTGTTTTCCTTGATGAACTGGGCAAGGCTCTTGCGCAGGTCGTCGGTATTGGCGGAACAGGCACGTAGCACCTCAGCGGCCGACGGGTTGTCAAGCAACGCCATGAGCAGGTGCTCAACGGTGATGAATTCGTGGCGCTGCTGGCGAGCCTCTACAAACGCCATGTGCAGACTGACTTCAAGTTCCTGCGCAATCATGCGGTCTCCATAATGCATTGCAATGGGTGGCCGCCACGACGTGCAGCGGCCAAAACCAACTCAACTTTCGTCGCGGCGACGTCCTTGGAAAAAACGCCACACACTCCTCGCCCGTCGTGATGAATCCTCAACATGATCTGCGTCGCGCTCTCGAGATCTCGATTGAAATACTCTTGAAGAACCATCACAACGAACTCCATGGGGGTGTAGTCATCGTTGAGAAGGATCACCTGATACATGCGTGGTGGATCGACCTTCGCTACCTGGCGGTCAACCACCACCGCGCCCGGAGTGTCTTCGATCGGGGACCCAGGGACCGAGGGTTTAGG
>CANBSV010000150.1 GCA_947372225.1 Burkholderiales bacterium
CCAGCGAGGTCATGCGAGCGCGTGAAGCCGGCTTCACGCGGCTGAAATTCTTTCCTGCCGAATCGGCGGGCGGTGTGAGCGCCCTCAAGAGTTTGTGCAGCGTGTTTCGCGATGTGCGCTTTTGCCCTACTGGCGGCATCACCGCGGCCAGTGCGCGCACCTACCTGGCCGTGTCGCAGATCCCGTGTGTGGGCGGCTCGTGGGTGATGCCCGCCGATGCCATCGCCAGTGGGGACTGGGCCCGTGTCGAGTCGCTTGCGCGCGAGGCGAGCGCGTTGCGGACGTCGCGCTGAGGTTCATCGAACGTCGATCGGCACGGCCTGACCGAGGTGACGGTCATCGCTTGGCCGGACCCACCCGAAAATCGGTGCGCTGACCCCCACGCTTACACTCCATCCGGCCCCGCCGCGCCGCTGGCGAGCCCCCTTCAAGGCTTCGGCTTTGGTCTTGGCCCCCCTCAAATCCCCCTTGCAGATGCCTGTTCCGTTGCGTAGCCGGTCCACCTTGCTGCCGTGCGGGTGCCGGTGAGCCTCATGAGTTCGAACGCTCCCGGTTCGAAGGTCGCCCAGCGTGTCAACGCGCTGTCAACGCGCTCCATGTGGTGGGTGGCGGCCGCTGTGACTTTGGTGTGGTTCGCAACGCTCGGCCTTCGCCATCTGATGCCCACGGACGAGGGCCGCTACGCCGAGATCGCGCGTGAGATGTTCGTCAGCGGCGACTGGGTCACCATCCGCTACAACGGCCTCAAGTATTTCGAGAAGCCGCCGCTGCACCTGTGGATGACGGCGCTGGCCTATCACGCGTTCGGCGTCAACGAGTGGTCGGCGCGGCTGTGGGTGGCGCTGAGCGGGGCGGCCGGGATGCTGGTGACCGCGATGGCCGCGCGCCGGTGGTACGGCCCGCGCGTCGGCTGGCTGAGCGTTCTGGTGTTGCTGGCGTCGCCCTCGTGGAATTTCGCCGCGCACTTCAACGCGCTGGACATGAGCGTGTCGGCACTGCTGGCCGGCGTGCTGGCTGGTGTGCTGATGGCCCAGCATCCGCATGCCACGAGCGCTCAGCGCCGCCGCTGGATGTGGTTTGCCTGGGGCGCCATGGGGCTGGCGGTGCTCACCAAGGGGCTCATGGGCATCGTGCTGCCGGGGCTGGTGCTGATCGTGTACACGCTGCTGGCGCGCGACTGGGCGCTGTGGCGCCGGCTGCATCTGGCGAGCGGTGCGCTGCTGATGCTGCTCATCGTTGTGCCTTGGTTCACGCTGGTGTCGTTGCGCAACCCGGACTTCGCGCACTTCTTTTTCATCCACGAGCACTGGGAGCGCTACACGTCGAACGTGCACCACCGCGCGGGCCCCGTGTGGTACTTCGTGCCGCAGTTGCTGGTTGGTTTTTTGCCTTGGCTGGGTCTGGTGCCGCGCACGGTGCGTGTCGTGCGGCAGGAGCCTGCTGGCGGTGGCTTCAGGCCGAAGCTGCTGCTGGCGGTGTGGGCGATTGCGATCTTCGCGTTCTTCAGCGCCTCGGGCTCGAAGCTGCCGGGTTACATCGTCCCGATCTTTCCGGCACTGGCCGTGCTGCTGGCCCTGGCGCTCGATGGGCTGGAGGCCTCGGCCTGGAAGCGCCACGTGCTCGTGGCGCTCGGGTTGCTGGTGTTGCCCTTGCTGGCGTGGCTGCCGGCGCGCGGGTGGCTGGCCGCGGGAGACTTCAACCCAGCGTTGATCGACTACCTGCCGTGGCTGGGCGCGGCGTTTCTGACCATGACAGCGGGCGTGTGGGCGGCGCGGCGGTTGAACGGGTTCGGCCGGCTCGATGCCAGCCTGACGGCCTACGCGCTGGCGCTGTTCGCCGGGATGACGATCGCCACCGTCGGCCACGAGACGTTCGGGCGCGACATCGCGGGCATCGAACTGGTCGCACCCATGAAATCGGCGCTCACACCGGACATGCCGATTTACGGCGTGCGGCTGCTGGACCACACGCTGCCGTTCTATCTGCGGCACACCCTGACCATGGTCGAGCGGCCCGACGAGCTCGAGTTCGGCACCCAGCAGGAGCCCGGCAAGTGGCTGCCCACGATGGTCGCGTTCAAGCAGGCATGGACGTCGGGGCCGCACGCCATGGCGGTGATGTCGCCCGAAACCCACGCCACCTTGCGCTCCGAGGACCTTGCGATGTTTGTGATCGCTCAAAATGCACGGCGCGTCGTGGTGGTCAACTTCCCCCGCGCGGCCCCATGACGACGTCCCCACCTGCCTTTTTGCCTTTCACACGCCCCGAAATCGACGCGGCCACCATCGCCGAGGTGAGCCGCGTGCTGGCATCGGGCTGGATCACCTCGGGCCCGCAGGTGCAGGCTTTCGAGGCGCAGCTGTCGGCACTGTTCGGCGGACGTCCCGTGCGCTCGTTTTCGAACGGCACCGCCACCATGGAAGTCGCTCTGAGGCTGGCCGGCATCGGCCCGGGCGACGAGGTCATCACCACGCCCATCACCTGGGTGGCCACCGCCAACGTCATCGTGGCCGTGGGTGCTACACCGGTTTTCGTCGACGTGGATCCACGCACCCGCAACATCGATCTGGCCGCGCTCGAAGCCGCCATCACGCCGCGCACGCGCGCTGTCATGCCGGTGTACCTGGCGGGGCTGCCGGTGGACATGGACCGGCTCTACCGCATCGCCCGGGCACACAACCTGCGCGTGATCGAAGACGCGGCCCAAGCCATCGACTCGCGCTGGAACGACCAGCGCATCGGCGCGATGGGCGATCTGGTGAGCTTCAGCTTTCAGGCCAACAAGAACATCACCTGCTCCGAAGGCGGCTGTCTGGTGATGAACACGCCCGCCGAAGCCGAGCGTGCCGAGCGGCTGCGCCTGCAAGGCGTGGTGCGCTCCGGACTCGACGCCATGGACGTCGTGGAACCCGGCGGCAAGTTCAACCTCAGCGACATCCACGCCACCATCGGGCTGGGGCAACTGGCGCGGCTGGGTGACGTGACACGGCGGCGCGCTGAACTGGCGCAGACCTACTTTGAATCGGCCGCCGCCCATGGCCTTGAAGCGCTGGGCATCGAGCTGCCGCCCGCGATCAACACCTCGGGTGCGATCACCAACTGGCACATGTTCCAGGTGCTGCTGCCGGCTGACCGGCTGGCCGGCGGACGCGCTGCGGTCATGCAGTTGCTGCGCGACGCGGGCATCGGCGCCGGCGTGCACTACCCGGCGGTGCACCTGTTCACCTTCTATCGGTCGCTGGGCTGGCGCGATGGCTCGCTGCCGAACGCCGAGTGCATCGGTCGCGGCATCCTGACCTTGCCGCTGTTTCCCGCGATGAGCCGTGACGATGTCGAGCGCGTGTGCCGCTCGCTGGCCAACGCCTGCAGGAGCCTGCTCACATGAACCCATCTTCCACGCCGGTGATCGCGATCTCGGTCGTTATCCCGGTCTACAACGAGCAAGACGTGCTGCAAGCGCTGTTCGATCGCCTGTATGCGGTGCTCGACAACACTGGCGAGCGCTACGAGGTCATCTTCGTCAACGACGGCAGCCGTGACCGTTCGGCGCAGATGCTTGCCGCGCAGTTCAAGCTGCGTCCCGACGTGACGCGCGTGGTGCTGTTCAACGGCAACTTCGGACAGCACATGGCCATCATGGCCGGCTTCGAGCATGTGCGCGGCCAGATCGCCGTGACGCTCGACGCCGACCTGCAAAACCCGCCCGAGGAAATCCCGAGGCTGGTGGCTGCCATTCGCGACGGCCATGACTACGTCGGCTCGATCCGTCTGCAGCGCAATGACACCGCCTTCCGCCGTGTGGCTTCGCGGCTGATGAACCAGCTGCGCGAGAACATCACGCACATCCAGATGACCGACCAGGGCTGCATGCTGCGCGCCTACGACCGCGCGCTGGTCGATACGCTCAACGCGTGCCGCGAGGTCAACACCTTCATCCCGGCGCTGGCCTACACGTTTGCCGCCACGCCCACCGAGATCGAGGTCGCGCACGAGGAGCGCCATGCGGGTGAATCCAAGTACTCGCTGTACAAGCTCATCCGCCTGAACTTCGACCTGGTCACCGGCTTTTCGACGGTGCCTCTGCAGTGGTTCTCGCTCATCGGATCGGTGCTGTCGTTGGGCGCAGGCGGCTTGTTCGTGCTGCTGCTGGTCAGGCGTTTTGTGCTGGGCGCTGAAGTGGAGGGCGTGTTCACGCTGTTCGCGCTGCAGTTCTTCCTGATCGGCATCATGCTGTTCGGCATCGGGCTGCTTGGCGAATACGTCGGGCGCATCCAGCAGGAAGTGCGCAGCCG
>CANBSV010000151.1 GCA_947372225.1 Burkholderiales bacterium
CCTGCTTGGTGATGCGATCAACGGCGATGATGAGGTCAGACATGAATGAGCCAGGAAAACCAGCAAACGAGAAACCGATGCAGCCAGCGCCGTCGGTGAGCGCTGCGCGTCGGGGCGTGTTGAGCCGTGCGTTTCACTGTACCGCGCTGGCATGGCTGGCCACGCTGCCCGGAACTGCGCACGCTCAATCGCCGCTGCTGGCCGTGGCCAGCGCCATCCCGCGCGCGCCACGCCACACCGTGCTGGTGGTCGGCGACAGCCTGTCGGCCGAATACGGCCTGGCGCGCGGCACCGGTTGGGTGGCGCTGCTTGAACAGCGGCTCGACGTCGAGCGCCTGTCGGCTCGGGTCGTCAACGCCAGCATCAGCGGCGACACCACCGCAGGCGGACTGTCACGGCTGGGCGCTCTGCTCAAGCAGCACCGGCCCACCCACGTGATCATCGAACTGGGCGGCAACGACGGGCTGCGCGGATTGCCGCTGGCCGACACCCAGCGCAATCTCACCGCGATGACGCGCGCTGCCAAGGGCGCCGGCACCCAGGTGCTGATCGTGGGCATCGAGGTGCCGCCCAATTACGGCCGGCGCTACACCGAAGAAATGGCCGCGCTGTTCACGAACGTGGCGAAGGCCGAAGGCACCCCGCTGGTGCCCACGCTGCTGGCGGGTGTGGGCGACGCGGAGTTCCAGGCCGATCGCATCCACCCTCTGGCCAGCGCCCATCCGAAGCTGCTGGCCAACGTGTGGCCGGCGCTCAAGCCACTGCTGCGCTGAAGGCGCCGGGCGCCGGACTTCAGTTCGCGCGGCGGCGCTCGCGCTCCGTGTCGTCAGGGCCGTTGGGGAACACCGGCGCCGGACGCTGACGGCGCTGATCGGCCTCGTCACGCGGTGGCTCTCGACGCTGCTCCATCCCGCGCGGCGGCTCGGGGCGGCGCTGTTCGATCTCGCGTGGGGGTGGCGGGGGCGGCGGTGCCTGCATGACACGGGGCGGCGGAGATGGCGGTGCCGGTGGCGGTTCGACGCGGGCGGGCGGGGTGAACACCGGCGCTCGCAGGATGGGCGCGGGCGGCGCTTCGACAGCGCGATCCGGCGCACGGCGATCGCGGCGATCGTCCTCGCGGGGCCGATCCGGCATGGGCGGTGGCATGACCTGAGGCGGCATCGGGGGGGCGAACACCGGTGCTCGATTCACAGCGGGGGCGGCTGGCGCATCGAAGCCCGGGGCGCGCTCGCCCGGTCGGCGATCGCGGCGGTCCTCGTCACGCGCACGCTCAGGCGGGGGAGGCGCGTTCAGCCCGGGGGCTGGCATGACCTGCGTTGCGGCAGGCGGAGCGCCGGGCATGCGAAGTGCGGGGGCTGCGGGCCGGTCCTCGGCGCCGGGAGCGCGTTCGTTCGGCCGATGGTCGCGGCGATCGTCCTCGCGGGGCCGTTCGAACGGCGGCAAGACGCCCGGCTCGCGGCCCGACACGCCGGGAGGCGGCGGCGCGCCAATGTCACGGGGCGCACCGCGACCCTGATCCGCGCGAGGCGGCGGCAACTGCGCACGCTCGGGCGGCCGGGGCTGGCGCGCGTCACGGTCATCGCGGCTGCGGTCGTCGCGGCCGCGCTCATGCTCGCGCTCAAAGCGGGAATCGCGCGGGTCGTCGCGCATCCAGCGCTCATGGTGGTCGCGAGGGCCGAGCGGATACCAGTTGCGCGCTCCACCGCGCCCGATCGAGATGTTGATGTCGATGCCAGGGCGGTGCGGCGGCGGCCCGCCCACCCACCCGACCAGCGCGGGCGCGTAGACCGGACGATGTTCGTAGCGACCCGGCGCCCAGGCCCAGTAGGGGCCACGCTGCACCCAGCGCCCGTAGTGAAAGGGCGCAAAGCCCCACGGCGCCGCATCGACCCAGGTCCAGCCCCAAGGCTCGACCCACATCCAACGGCCCACGGTGTACGGCGCCCAGCCCGGGCTCACGTCCCGCGGAAACCACAGCGGTCCGTATTCGGGGTCCTGCTCCCAGCGGCCGTGGCGGTCGAGCTCTTCGGCGCCGGTCATCTCGGGCGACACGAACTGCTGCGACGCTGCGCGATCGGCACGGTCGCGCTGATCGCTCCATGCGATGAAGGCATCGGCCACCGGATCGACGATGGCGTACTGGACACGCCCGCCCGCACCGACAAAGAACTCGGCGCGCTGGCCGCTTTCGATCGTCAACGCCTGATTGAGGCCGATGAACTGTGCCTGTCCGTTCAGCACCGTGACCTGGCTGTGATCGCCCTTGCGGTCGAAGCGATATTGGCCGGCCCGCCCGATGCGAAAACTGCCCTCTTCGGTGCGCAGTTCGAACTCGCTGGCGCGGTCGTTGTCTCGCAACCGCACCACCACCGAGCCGCGCTGCAATTGCAGTTGCAAACGCGCGTCGTCCAGGCGCAGCAACGCGATCTCGGTGCCCGAATCCAGGCGCACGACGCTCGAGCCGACCCGCCATTCGGCACGTCCTGGCGCCTCGGTGGACAGGCGATCACCCGAGGTCAGGGGCCGGTTGCGCTCGGCGCTGACCCATTGGTTCTCGTCAGTGCTGTAGCGCCACACGGGGCCTTCAACGACCGACAGACGCCCTGCCCGACCGGGCAGATCGTCACCCGGCGAAGCCGCGAACGCTGGCGTGAGGGCGATGGCGCCGCACAGCCACAGCGCCGTCACGGCAGCACGGCCAAGAGTGCGCAAGGCAAAGACACAGGACTTCATGGCGGATGTACCTTCCCCGGGGGACCATCGAGACGACTGGCCACCCATTGGCGTTGATGAGGCGCAAAGCGCGCTTTCACAGACAACGGATGCACCGCCTGCGCGGCTGACAACCACGCGCGATCAATCGTCGCTGCGGGGGTCCAGATCGGGAAACAGCACGCTGGTGTAGCCGAACTGCCGGAAATCGCGCACGCGCATCGGGTACAGCTTGCCGATCAGGTGATCGCATTCGTGCTGCACCAGGCGGGCGTGAAAGCCCTCGGCCTCGCGCTCGATGCGCTGGCCCGCCAGGTCGAAGCCCTCGTAGCGGATGCGCGCAAAGCGCGGCACCACGCCGCGCAACCCGGGCACCGACAGGCAGCCTTCCCAACCGTCTTCCTCGGCGTCGTCGAGTGGCGTGATCTGCGGGTTGATCAGCACCGTGAGCGGCACCGCGTCGGCATCAGGGTAGCGCTCGGTGTGGTCAAAGCCAAAGACCACCAGCGCGAGGTCAACGCCGATCTGCGGCGCGGCCAACCCGGCGCCATGGGCCACACGCATGGTGTCGAACATGTCGGCCACCAACTGCTCGAGTTCGCGCGTGCCGAACGCGGTGACTGGACGGGCCACGCGCAGCAGCCGGGGGTCGCCCATCTTGAGGATCTCGCGCACGCTCATGTGGGCTCCGGTGGTGGATCGTTCGGGATCGCAGCGCCGGCGCCCAGCATCGCCAGCAGCGCGGCCTCGTCGAGCACGGGCACGCCGAGTTCCAGCGCCTTGTCGAGCTTGCTGCCGGCCTCGGTGCCCGCGACCACGAAGTGCGTCTTCTTCGACACCGAGCCGACCACCTTGCCGCCGGCCGCTTCGATCAGGTCGCGCGCGGCATCGCGGCTCATCGTGGGCAGCGTGCCGGTCAGCACGAAGGTCTGGCCGGCCACGCCGGCGACGCCCACCGGCTGCGTGCCGCTGCCTTCTTCCCAGCTGATGCCGGCGGCGCGCAGCTGCTCGACGATCTCGCGGTGGTGTGGCTGGTCGAAGAAGCTGCGCACGCTGCGGGCGACCACCGGACCCACGTCCTTGACCTCGAGCAGCTGCGCTTCGGTGGCGTCCATGAGCCGGTCCATCGAGCCGAAGTGGCGCGCCAGGTCCTTGGCGGTGGTCTCACCCACATGGCGGATGCCCAGCGCAAACAGGAAGCGCGGCAGCGTGGTGCGCCGGCTGGCGTCCAGCCCGGCCAGCAGGTTGGCGGCACTCTTTTCGCCCATGCGTTCGAGCGCGCTCAACTTGGCCAGCCCCAGCGTGTACAGCTCGGGCAGCGTACGGATCAGGCCGGCGT
>CANBSV010000152.1 GCA_947372225.1 Burkholderiales bacterium
GACCCTGCGAGGCCTCCTTGGGGGGCCTTTGGGGCCCGTGCGCGCTGCGCGCGGGATTCAGCCGCCGGGCTTGAGCCCGCGGCGGTTCATTTGACTTCGACCCATGAACAACCAACCCGGATCCACTGCGTGCCAAGGCGACGCAGTCGGCCTGCGAGACGTCGAAGAGCGGCGCCCAGGTGCGCAGGTTTGCCAAACGCCGAGAACGGTGCGACAAGACGCGATGCGGCTTGTACTGGCCGTACTCGGATCGCTGCTGCTGACAGGCTGCGCCTCTTTTTCTGCCGACGGCGGCTTCGGCGCGGTACAGCAGCTGACCCACGAGCGCACGGGTCACTCGCCGATCTACCAGACGATGCCCGAGCAAGGCGAGTTGGCCCAGGCTCGAGTGGCCGAACTGCTCAAGCTGCCTTTGAGTGCCGACAGCGCCGTCGAAGTCGCCTTCCTTGGCAACCACCAACTTCAGGCCAGCTTTGCCGAACTGGGCATCGCCGAATCAGACCTGGTGCGTGCAGGTCGACTGAGCAACCCGTCCCTTCGCGTGGGTCGCTTGAGCGGCGCAGGCACCGCAGAAATCGACCGAGCCGTGATGTTCGATGTGCTGGGGCTGCTGACCATGCCGGCCGCCCATGCCATCGAGCAGCGCCGCTTCGAGCAGACGCAACTGCGCGCGGCGCAGGCCGCCGTGGGCGTGGCCGCCGAAGCGAGGCGCGCGTTCTTCACCGCGGTGGCCGCACAACAACTGGCGGGCTATGCCGCTCAGGTGAAAGACGCCGCCGACGCATCGAGCGAGCTCGCACGCCGCATGGCGCTGGCCGGCAACTTCAGTGCTCTCTCGCAGATGCGAGAGCAATCGTTTCAAGTGGATGCGACCTTGCAGCTCCAGTGGGCCACCCAGCAAGCCGTGACTGAGCGAGAGCGGCTCGTTCGTGCGCTGGGCCTTGACAGCGGCCAGCTCGGATTCGCGTTGCCCGAGCGGCTGCCCGACCTGCCCCACGCACCTGCGCAACCCCAGGAAGCCGAGCAAACGGCGATGAACAAGCGACTCGACGTGCTCATCGCCAAGCGCGACACCGAGGCCACTGCCAAGTCGCTGGGTCTGACCCGGACCACGCGCTTCATCAATGCATTGCATGTCGGCTACCAGAACCAGAGCACGACTGGCGAGGTGCGGCGTGACGGCTATGAGATCGAGCTCGAACTGCCGCTGTTCGACTTCGGCACGGCTCGCGTCGCTCGCGCCGAGGCGATCTCCATGCAGTCCGTCCACCGCACCGCGCAGGTGGCACTGAGCGCGCGCTCCGAGGTGCGCGAGTCGTACTCGGCATACCGCACCGCCTACGGAGTCGCCCGCACATACCGCGACGAGGTGGTGCCGCTGCGCAAGCGCATCTCTGACGAGAACCTGCTTCGCTACAACGCGATGCTCAGCAGCGTGTTCGAACTGTTGGCGGACACGCGCGAGCAGATCGCAGGCGTCACCGGTGCGGTCGAAACGCTGCGCGATTACTGGATCGCCGAGACCGATCTGCAATCTGCGCTGACGGGCGTCTCGCCGCCTGCATCCACGGGTGCAAGCCCGTCGTCCCCCGGCGTCGGGTCCGCCCGCGCGGCGCACTGAAGGAGCCCACGTGACCAACCGCAGGACATTTTTCAAGACCGCCGGGGCCAGTGTGCTCAGCGCGGCCGTCGTCAGCCGCGCCGGTGCGGCCTTGCTGCCCGAGGCCGCATCGCAATCGTCGGCGTCGATGCAGCTGCCACCACACCCGCCCAACGGCCGTCCCTACAACCCCATCGTCACGCTCAACGGCTGGTCCTTGCCGTGGCGCGTGAAGAACAACGTCAAGGAGTTCCACCTGGTGGCCGAGCCGGTGGTGCGCGAAATCGCACCCGGCATGAAGGCCAACCTCTGGGGCTACAACGGCCAGAGCCCGGGACCCACGATCGAGGCGGTCGAGGGCGATCACATCCGCATTTTCGTGACCAACAAGTTGCCCGAAGTCACCAGCGTGCACTGGCACGGAGTCTTGTTGCCCTCGGGCATGGACGGTGTCATGGGCCTGACCCAGCCACCCATCGAAGTGGGAAAGACCTTCATGTACGAGTTCGTGCTGCAGCGCTCGGGCACCTTCATGTACCACCCGCATGCCGACGAAATGGCGCAGATGGCCATGGGCATGATGGGTCTGTTCATCGTGCATCCCAAGGACGCACGCCGGTACCGGGTCGACCGCGATTTCGGCTTCATCCTCAACGCCTACGACATCGAGCCCGGCAGCGCGACACCACGCATCAACACCATGCTCGACTTCAACCTGTGGACCTGGAACAGCCGTGCGTTTCCCGGCATCGACCCGCTGGTCGCACGCACAGGCGAGCGGGTGCGCATCCGAGTGGGCAACCTCACGATGACGAACCACCCCATCCACATGCATGGACCGCACTTCGAGGTGACGGGCACCGATGGCGGGTGGGTACCCAAAAGCGCTCGGTGGCCCGAGGTGACCGCCGACATCGCCGTGGGCCAGATGCGCGCCATCGAGTTCGATGCGGCGGCCGGCGACTGGGCCATCCATTGCCACAAGTCGCACCACACGATGAACGCCATGGGCCACGCCGTACCGGCCATGATCGGCGTGGACCAGCGCAGCCTCGCGCAAAAGATCGCCAAGCTGGTGCCCGACTACATGGTCATGGGCGAACGCGGCATGCACGACATGGCCACCATGGAGATGCCGCTGCCCGACAACACGCTTCCGATGATGACCGGCACCGGTCCCTTCGGCGCGCTGGGCATGGGCGGCATGTTCAGCGTCGTGAAGGTGCGCGATGACATCGCTCGCGGCGACTACCGCGACCCGGGCCACTACCAGCATCCCGACGGCACGCTGGCCAGCGAATACACGGGCGAGCCTGGAACCCCTGCGCGCGCCCCATCCTCCGACGTCGACCCCACCACCTTGCAGGTGCGCAAGCCCACCGGCCACTCCGGTCACTGACCTCCACACCTTGAAAGCACCCCGTGAACAAACTGTTGATGCTCACCCTGCTCGCCCTCGCCTCCAACGCTGCCCTGGCGCATGGCGATGCCATGCACGCCACCGCCAAGAAACCTTACGACCCAGCCAAGGTGGAAGAACGCGCGTTCGGTCATGAAGGCAACCCGAAGAGAGTCAGCCGCGTGGTCCGGCTCGAGATGTCGGACGCGATGCGGTTTACGCCAGCCGAGGTCACCGTAAGCGCGGCGAGACCGTCCGCTTCACGGTGCGCAATGGTGGGCAGCAATTGCATGAGATGGTGCTGGGCACAACCGCAGAACTCAAGGAGCACGCGGAGTTGATGAAAAGGTTTCCCGAGATGGAACATGCCGACGCCAACATGGCGCACGTCGCCCCGGGTGCCAGCGGCGACATCGTGTGGCAATTCACCCAGGCCGGCGAGTACCAGTTCGCCTGCCTGATCCCCGGCCACTATGAGGCCGGCATGGTCGGCAAGGTGGTGGTGCGATGAGGAGGCCTCACGCCGCAGCCGTCGTGTGCCTGATGGCTTTGATCGGTTTTGGCACGGCAAGCGCCCAAGAGCCCATGGAGCCTTCCGCGCAGGCCGTTGCCGCATCGGCACCCGCCGCCACCCCGATGGCCGACGGCGAGGTCCGCAAGGTCGACCGTGAGTTGGGCAAGATCACCCTGCGCCACGGCCCCATCACCAACCTGGGCATGCCGGGCATGACGATGGTGTTCAAGGTCGCAGACCCCGCTTGGCTGCGCGACCTGAAAGAAGGTGACCAGATCCGGTTCCTTGCAGACCGCCTCAATGGCGCGATCACCATCACGGCCATTGAACCGGTGCGCTGAAGCCCCGAGACTCAGGCGGGCTTGAGCCAGTTGCCCATCGGCCAGTCCAGCAGTTCGGCCAGCCGGCAAACGATCCACTGCGCCTCAGGCGCAGTGATC
>CANBSV010000153.1 GCA_947372225.1 Burkholderiales bacterium
CCCTCAATGTGTGTGCGCATCGACATCAGCATGCGTTTGACGTCGGGGTGATGGATGATGGTTGCACCGACAGACAACGCTGCGTCGACAGGGCGGCTTTGCACCCGCTGACGCGCGTAGTCCACGGCGCGCTGATAGGCCCGCTCAGCCACGCCGATGCCTTGCACACCGACCGAAAAGCGAGCGGCGTTCATCATCACGAACATGTATTCGAGGCCGCGGTTTTCCTCGCCGATCAGGTGGCCGATGGCGCCGGCACCGACCTCACCCTGGTCATCGCCAAACACCAGCACCGCCGTGGGGCTGGCCTTGATGCCCAGCTTGTGCTCGATCGACGCGCAGTACACGTCGTTGCGCGCCCCGAGCGCACCGTCGGCACCCACCAAGAACTTCGGGCACAGGAACAAGCTGATGCCCTTGACGCCCGCCGGCGCATCGGGCGTGCGAGCCAGCACCAGGTGCACGATGTTGTCGGCCATGTCGTGCTCGCCGTAGGTGATGTAGATCTTCTGCCCGCTGATGCGGTAAGACCCATCACCCTGCGGCACGGCCTTCGTGCGCACCATCGCCAGATCGGAGCCGGCTTGCGGCTCGGTGAGGTTCATGGTGCCGGTCCAGGTGCCGTCGATCATCTTCGGCAAGTAGATGCGGCGCTGTTCGGCGCTGCCAGCCGTGAGCAGCGCTTCGATAGCGCCGTCGGTCAGCAGCGGGCACAGTGCGAAGCTCAAGCTGGCGCTGTTGAGCATTTCGCAGCAGGCCGCGCCGATGGTCTTGGGTAGGCCCTGGCCACCAAACTCAAGCGGGTGCTGCAAGCCCTGCCAGCCACCGTCAGCAAACTGCCGAAACGCCTGCTTGAAGCCGGCCGATGTGGTCACCGTGCCCTGGTTCCACACGGGCGGCTGGCGATCGCTGGGCGCATTGAGCGGCTCGACCACCTCGGCGCAAAAACGAGACGCCTCGGTGAGCACCGCCTCGGCGGTCTCCAGGCCGGCGTCCTCAAAACCCGGCAACTGGCTCAGAGCTTTCAGCCCCGCCAGTTCTTTCATGCAAAACAGCATGTCTGCGACCGGTGCGGCGTAGCCCATGAAAACTCCTTGGATGTCTCTCTCAAGCCAGACGCTGCATGCAGCGCCGGCGTGACGAGTTAGAGGGCAGCAACCAGTGCGGGCACCGAGACGAACAGATCGGCCTCGAGCCCGTAATCGGCCACGCTGAAGATCGGTGCCTCGCCATCCTTGTTGATGGCCACGATGACCTTGCTGTCCTTCATGCCCGCCAGATGCTGAATGGCACCGCTGATGCCGCACGCCACATACAGCTGCGGTGCGACGATCTTGCCGGTTTGACCAACCTGCCAGTCGTTGGGCGCGTAGCCCGCATCGACTGCCGCGCGGCTGGCGCCAAGGGCGGCGCCGAGCTTGTCGGCCAGAGGCACGAGCACCTCGTTGAACTTTTCGGGGCTACCCATGGCACGCCCGCCGCTGACGATGATCTTGGCGGCAGTGAGTTCGGGGCGGTCGTTGCGCGCGATCTCGCTGCGCACGAAAGCCGAGCTTCCCGCATCGGCTACAGCAGCCACCGCCGTGACGCTGGCGGAGCCGCCTTCCGAGGCCACCGGATCGAAGCCCGTCGCGCGCACGGTGACGACCTTGACGGCGTCTGCGCTTTGCACGGTGGCTATCGCGTTGCCGGCGTAGATCGGTCGCTCGAAGGTGTCGGCACTGATGACGGCGGTGATGTCAGACAACTGCGCCACATCAAGGCGCGCGGCCACACGCGGCGCGATGTTCTTGCCCGATGCCGTCGCAGCGAACAGCACGTGAGAGTAGCCGCCTGCGGCCACTTGCGCGAGCACCTGCGCGGCGACCGTTTCGGCCAGCCCGTGAGCAAAAGCAGACGCCTCGGCGTGCAGCACCTGCGTCACACCCGGAATCTGAGCGGCAGCCTGCGCGGCAGCGCCCGCCTCATGGCCGGCCACCAGCAGGTGCACGTCGCCGCCGATCTTCAGCGCGGCCGCCACTGTATTGAGCGTTGCACCCTTCAAGGATGCGTTGTCATGTTCGGCAATCACCAGCGTGGTCATGTCAGATCACCTTTGCTTCGTTCTTGAGTTTGGACACCAGTGTGGCCACGTCAGGCACCTTGATGCCGGCGGCGCGCTTGGGCGGCTCGGTCACCTTGAGCGTCTTGATCCGAGGCGCAACGTCCACACCCAGAGCGACCGGCGTCAGCATCTCGAGCGACTTTTTCTTGGCCTTCATGATGTTGGGCAGCGTGACGTAGCGTGGCTCATTCAGGCGCAAGTCGGTGGTGATGATCGCGGGCAGCGACAAGCGCAACGTCTCGAGGCCGCCATCGACTTCGCGCGTGACGAGCGCGTTGCCGTCAGCCAGCTCGACCTTCGAGGCGAATGTGGCCTGCGGCCAGTCACCCAGCGCGGCGAGCATCTGCCCGGTCTGGTTGCAGTCGTCGTCAATGGCCTGCTTGCCCAGGATCACCAGACCCGGCTGCTCGCGATCGACCAGCGCCTTGAGCAACTTCGCCACGGCCAGCGGCTGCAACTCGACATCGGTCTCGATGAGGATGGCGCGATCGGCGCCGATGGCCATGGCGGTGCGAAGTGTTTCCTGGCACTGCGCCACGCCGCACGACACGGCGATGACCTCGGTGGCCACGCCCTTTTCGCGCAACCGCACAGCTTCTTCGATGGCGATTTCGTCGAACGGGTTCATGCTCATCTTGACGTTGGCAAGATCAACGCCCGACCCGTCAGACTTGACGCGCACCTTGACGTTGTAGTCAACGACGCGCTTGACCGCGACCAGAACCTTCATGCAAATCGCTCCTTGGGGCAGGTCTTGCGGCAGACCCGAACGGGGAAATTGAGAGATGTCGCAGCATTGCGAAAGCGGTGGTGCCCGGGACGGGGGTCGAACCCGTACACCCCTTCTCAGGAAGTGGCGGATTTTAAGTCCGCTGTGTCTACCAATTTCACCACCCGGGCCAGGTTCGATTATCGGCGTGGCATCTGGGGAAACCGATGCTGCCAAGCGGAAACGCCTGACTTGCACTCATCAGCAATCGCCTTCCATCGGGCCCGACGCGTGCTGCATCGGGAAACAGCCGAGCGGCGCCCCAGCCCTTCACACGCATGCGCCCCAGCAGCGCAATTCGTTCCGCGATCAGAATGAAAACTTCCCACCACCGAGTTCGCCGTGTCTGTCGACCAGACGATTGACTTGCTGATGGCACCGCGTCAGTTGGCAGTTGATGAGAAAGCTGTCCACCACCGCCATCAAGAGCGTGAGCAGCAAGCGCTGAGGAGTTCACGCAGTACGAGCGCCAGTCGCTCAGATCGAGGATGCAAGGCTTCGAAACGAGGAAATGGCGTGACCCGCTTGCCGTCACCAACAGGCGGCAGAGTCCAAGCGCTCCTACATGGTTCGCAGCAAGCTCGACCCGAAGTTCATGAAGTCGAAGGCGTGCAGCCCGAATTCGTCAGACAGGTCCGTGCACACTTTGATGCCACGGACGCTGTTACCTCGCTCGTCAAGCCTGGGGGAGTACACGGCCACGCCCAGTTGACGGTTCACCACCGCCATGATTCCGCCGGACACGCCGCTCTTGGCGGGCAATCCGACGCGAAACGCCCACTCACCAGCGTAGTCGTACATGCCGCACGTGAACATGGCGGCCAGCGCATCACGCACACAGATGGCATCAAACACGTCCGTGTTGGTCTGGGGATTTCGGCCCACGTTGGCCAATGTGGCACCGATCGCGGCAAGATCCCGGCAGTTCACAAGCACCGAGCACTGCGAAAAGTATTGGTGCAAGGCGTGATCGACGCGATCATCGATCACATCGAAATTGCGCAGTAGATAGGCAATTGCGCGGTTGCGGTTACCTGTAGAAGACTCGGACTCGTAAAC
>CANBSV010000154.1 GCA_947372225.1 Burkholderiales bacterium
AGCATTCATCAAATGAGTGCTGATCTGCCGGTGGGTCTGGCGGAGGCGGGTGCTGCGGCAAGGCGGCGTGATCGCTCTCAGCTCAGAACAGAGCCCGCCCCGTGCGGGTTTTTTGTTGCCCGAATCACTACGTCGTCGCCCGTGTGTCCGTTGGTCGTAACAAAAAATTCATGCAAAACCCCCTGCTTGGGGGGTGTGCAGCGGCGGCGAGTGCTGACATATTGAGTAGCGGGCGCTTAGGCTGGGCCTCGCGCAGAACACACCAACGAGCCAGCCGTTGAACGCTGGGCACAGGAGAGCATCACCATGAAGAAACTGATTCTCAAGACCGCGCTGCTGGCCGCAGCCATGTTGGCCTTGCCCATGTCGGCGAATGCGGTACTTTTAGGCCGTGACATCAATGGCGGTGCTGTGCTGGGAAGCGATTCAAGTGCCGTGTTCCTTTACGACGACGTGCTCAATGTGACCTGGCTGCGCAATGCCAATGCCAACGGGTTGATGAACTGGACGCAGGCCGACACCTGGGCCGCCAACCTCGTGGTCGGCGCGTTCGACGACTGGCGCCTGCCCACCCTTGGCCCGGTCAACGGGACGTCGTTCAACTACAACTTCACCAACAACGGCACTTCGGATGCAGGCTTTGCCGCGACTGGCACCGGCTGGGGAACAGCGAGCGAGATGGGCCACCTGTTCTATGTGACGCTGGGCAACAAGGGCTTCTGCACTCCGGGCGCTGGTGGGCCTTCAGGCTGCACTCAGCAGGCAGGCTACGGCCTCTCCAACACCGGCCCCTTCCAGAATCTGCAGGCCTACGGCTACTGGTCCGGTCTGGAGTACGCGCCGGATCCGAGTGTCGCGTGGCTCTTCGGTACCAGCAGCGGCGGCCAGGGCATCGGCGGCAAGGCCAATAGCTTGTATGCCCTGGCTGTGCGCTCTGGCGATGTGGTCGCTGCTGTCCCCGAACCCGAAACCTACGTCCTGATGCTGGCTGGTTTGGCGGTTGTCGGTGCGGCTGCAAGGCGACGCAAGGCTGCATAACCCGACCGCAAGTCAATCAGAAACCGGCCCGTGAGGCCGGTTTCTGTTTTGTGGCGTTCAGTGATCCGTCGCGGCCAGCGCCTGCCGGTGACCCTTGAGCACACACTCCGGTTCAAGGGAGCGTCTCGCGGTGCCTGGGACGCTTTCACCTGCGGGCCGTGCGGGTGCATTGATCAGCAACGATGGTGCCCGGTGTTCTCAGTCGTGTGCCCGACGGGCGAGTCAGGTGACCTTGTCTTGCGTCTTCGTCTCGAAATCGCTCGCGTCGTGGCGTTCGTGCAGTTGCTCGGATGGCTCGCCCCAGGTGCGGTTGACCATGCGCCCGCGATTCACGGCCGGCCGAAGGAGGATCGCGTCGGCCCAACGCAAGACATGCCGGTACTCCTGAACGCTGAGAAACTCGGCCGCGCCATAAAGCCAGCCCTTCACAAGCGCGCCGTACCAAGGGAACACCGCGATATCGGCGATCGTGTACTCCTGGCCAGCAAGGTATTCGCTTTGGGCCAAGCGCCGCTCGAGCACGTCGAGCTGGCGTTTCACCTCCATCGCGAAGCGGTCGATCGGGTATTCGATCTTGGTTGGCGCGTAGGCGTAGAAATGGCCGAAGCCGCCACCCAGGTAGGGCGCGCTGCCCATCTGCCAGAAAAGCCAGTTCAAGGTCTCTGTGCGAGCTGGCAGTTCCTTGGGAAGGAAAGCTCCAAATTTCTCGGCCAGATACAACAGGATCGAGCCGGACTCGAAGACGCGAACCGGGCTCGGTGTGCTGCGATCGACGAGTGCCGGAATCTTTGAATTCGGGTTGATGTCCACGAAACCGGAACCGAACTGTTGGCCCTCTCCAATCTTGATGAGCCATGCGTCGTACTGCGCCCCCTCATGACCCGCGGCGAGCAACTCCTCCAGCAAGATCGTGACCTTCACTCCGTTGGGCGTGCCCATCGAATACAGCTGCAACGGGTGTCGGCCCAGCGGAAGCTCCGCTTCGTGGGTCGCACCGGCGATCGGCCGGTTGATGCTGGCCCAATCGCCGCCATTGGGCTTGACCCAGGTCCAGACTTGGGGTGGTTCGTAACGCGTGGCATCGGTCATTCGTGTGTTCCCGGATAAGGCACCGTCGATCTGGGCGGTCAACATCGCACTTGGGTTGAGCTGCCGCTCCCTGGCAACGTGCAAACGCGTGAATTACATCATTCAGGTGCGTTACCCGGCGGCGATTAGCCGGTCGGACTTCGGTGACCGTCATGCGAACGCACCGAATCCGGCACTCGCCGGCTTGTCACCGCTTCCCTTCAAAGCCCCGCTCAGGGGCTTTTTTTCAGCCTTCGAGCACTGCCCGCAAAGGCTGACCCGGCGCAGCCGTCGGTTCGATCAGTGAGGCGACCACGCCCTCGAATCGCTGGACGATGACGTCCCAGTCGAGCTCGCAGGCGCTGCGGCGGGCCTGAGTGCCAAGAGCGCGGCGGCGCTCGGGGTCAATGGCCAGATCGATAGCCGCTTGAACGAAGGCGTGCTCGTCGTCGCAGCCCGCCAGCATGCCGTTGTCGCCACTGCGGATGAGCTGCGCCGCAGCCGCGTGCTCGAACGCCACCACGGCCAGGCCGCTGGCCATCGCTTCGGTGGTGACGTTGCCGAAGGTTTCGGTGAGGCTGGGAAACAAGAACAGATCGGCGGAGGCGTAATGCGCCGCCAGCCGCTCGCCGTGGCAGTGGCCGGCAAAGAAGGCCGAGGGGCACTGCCCATGCAGTTCGTCGCGCTGCGGACCATCGCCGACCCACAGCAGTCGCGCCCTGGGCTGAGCGGCCTGAATCGCCGCAAACGCGCGCAGGACGACACCCAAGTTCTTCTCCGGTGCCAGCCTGCCGACACAGGTGACCACCAGGTCGTCGGGCTCGACGCCCCAGCTGCGTCGCAACGCCTCGCTGCGCTGACCCGGTGTGAACCGGGCGGTGTCGACACCGCGCGACACCACACTCAGGTTGCGCAACCCGATCAGTTCGAGCTCGCGGCGAAGCGCATCGGTGGGCACCATGGTGCGCCCGGTGCGGTTGTGAAACCAGCGCAGGTACGCCATCACCGGCCGGTTGAGCCAGCCTATGCGGTAGTAACGGCTGTAGGCGTGAAAGTTGGTCCGGAAGTCCGAGCTGATCGGCAACTTCAGGTGGGCTGCGGCGCTGAGCGCTGACCAGCCCAACGGGCCTTCGGTGGCGATGTGGACGGCGTCGGGTCGCTGCGCGCTCCACAAGCGGATCAGCGCACGGCGGGCCGGCAGCCCCATGCGCAGCGACGGGTAATTCGGGATCGGCAACCCGCGCATGAGCACCTCATGGAAGCGCGGGCTCGTGCGGGCTGAATCGGCTGCGCCCTGCCGCGGTCGGATCAACTGCACGTCGTGGCCGCGGCGGTGCAGCCCGTCGACCACGCGCGCCAGCGTCAGCGCCACGCCGTTGACCTCGGGCGGATAGGTTTCAGTGACGACGGCCAAACGCAGCGATCGCTGATCGGCGAGCGCGTTGGACGCCTGGTCGCCATGCGTGTCCGACTGGTGCATCGATCGATGCTGCACGCCGAACGCAACAACTTGATGACAAGGCGGCACATCCGCCACAACCCAACCGGCCGTCACAGGAATTTCATGCAACGCGGTCAGCATCGTAGCGGGAGCGTTTTCACCTGCGCCCCCCATTTGTCAACAACCACCAAGGCATGGCGTGAACAAATTTCTTCAAGCACTTGAACAACAACGCTGGGACGACCACCGCTTCTACCACCACAGCCGCGTCAACCAGAGCCTGCACCTGCTCAGCGCGATCTGCTTCGTGTTCTCGTACG
>CANBSV010000155.1 GCA_947372225.1 Burkholderiales bacterium
GGCGCGACGGCACCGTGGCCTCGAGGGCCTGCGACGCGCGGGTACTGAAAAACCTGCGCGGCAGGCTCGACTCGTCTTGCTTCACAGCAGTCGAACGTGTCGTTCGACTCACACGCCGAAGCAGCGGCTCACGGGTGGTGGTGCCACGACTTTGCCGGACACGTCCACGGACGTGCTGTCGGTCGAGCTGCTGCGCTTTTGGTTGCCGGCACCGGCGCGAAGGTTGGTTTTGACTTTCATGGGGTTCTCCTGAAACAAATGCGTGCGTCATGCACGTGGGAGCCCGGCGTCATGCCGGGCGTGGGGTGAGACTGAGACTGCGCGACCCGGATCGCTCCGGGCGCGCGTGGTCTCAGCCGGGCTCACACGCCGAGGCAGCGGCTCACGGGTGGTGGCGACACGACCTCGACGGAGGTGCTGTCGGTCGAGCTGCCGCGCTTTTGGTTGCCGGCACCGGCGCGAAGGTTGGTTTTGACTTTCATGGGTTTCTCCTGGTTGGATGCGTGCTTCTTGCACGCGGTTCGTCCGGCACCTTGCCGGTCGATTCGGGGTGGCCGCTGGCGATTGCCGGCGCGTCCATGCGTTGGGGGTCGATGTCGATGCCAGCGCGCGTGATGCGCACGCTCAGGCCAAACACCGCTTCAATTTCGCGCAGCAGGTCGGGCAGTCGCGCGGCCTCGCTGTTCACGAGCCGCTGATACAGCTCGAGGTCGGTGGATTCCAGCGCTCGCGCCGGCTGTTCGCGGCCCAGCCGCGCATTGATGCCGGTCTGCAGCGCCTGTGCCAGATCGATCACGGCTCGCACACGACCCATGTAGTCCAGCAGCACCGTGGCGATGGCTCGCACGTCCCGTCCGGCGCGCGTGCGTGGCATGCCGAAGCTGCGCGAGATCATCGTCACCAGCCGTTCCTTGAGTCGCGCGTCCTGCGGGCCGGGCCACACGGCCAGCAAGCGCGGCAGGGCGTCGGCCGGGCCGTGGGCGCCCAGGCCTTCGCCGCAGGCGGCGTACATCTCGGCGTACACCCGCTCGCGGTCGACGCGCCAGGATTCGTGGGCCAGGTAGGTGCTGTCGCGCAGCACGCCCTGGTGAGCGGCCATGCGCTCGATCCAGGCCGACACGGCAGCGGTGCGCGGCGCCTTCCAGCCGCTGGCGATGGCAGCGAGCTGCTCGAAGGCGCGGCCCATCGCCGGCCACAGGGCGAACACCGCGCCGTGGGCCTGCAATGCGCGCAGGCCGTATTCCATGGACTCGTGCAGGCAGCTCAGCTCATGAGCCAGTGCCGCATCGAGGTCGACACCGTCGCCTGATGCAGCCGGTTCGCCGTCAACCAGCACGCGCAAGAACTCCTCGACCATCGCCTGCGGACCGGCACACACGCCGTGCTCGGAATGGAACGAGTAGTTGCGCTCGGCGTAGGCCAGCACCTCGGCTGCCGTCATCGGTGCGTCGGCCGCCAGCGTGGGCTCGCCGATCGGCACGAACATCATTTGATGCATCGTCATGCGCAAGCCGTCGGTCACGCGGAACAACGACGACAGCACCGGGTGCAAGTCACCATTGGCCACGCGATTTTTCTCGCGCATCAGCGCGTAGGTGGGCACCGCCAGCACCATCGTGGCCAGCCGCTCGAGGTGGCCCACCGTCCAGCCGTTTTGCGCTTGCGGGAAGCGGCTCAGGTACGCGGCGCGGATCGCGCGCAGCATCGCCATCATGGGCTTCCAGTGCGCGCGCATGCTCTTGAGCGCGGTGATGTTCATCGGCCGCTGCGGCTGGTAGCGCGTGCCGCTGTAGATGCAGGCACGCCACTGCGTGGGCACCTCGACGCGCAGTGCCTTGGGAAACACGTTCGACTCACCGACCTGACGGCCCTCGGCGTCGAGTGACGCATGGGCAATGCGAAACACCGGCACCACGAGTTCCAGGTAGCCCAGCTCGATCGGCCGTCCGGTCAGCTCTTGCATCAGCGCGCTGCCTTCGTTCCAGCTGCGCGGTTGGGCCGCAGGCGCCGGCGGCAGAGGTGACGGGCGCACGCCAGGCTCGTGCTTGACCGCTTCGGCATCGTCGTCGGCGCGCATCAGCACGCCTTCGGCCAGCAGGTCATCGAGCAGTCCGCGCACGCGCTGCCAGTCGCAGCCTTCGGCCCAGGTCAGGGCCTCAGCAGCGGTGAAGCGAGGCTGCGTGACCAGCCGCTCGCCAAAGGCAAACAGCTCCGGCTCGTCGAACGAGATTTCCTTGTCGGCGATGTACAGCCGCAGCTCGCGCAGGCCTTCCTCGCTGGTCGCGTACTGCGCCACGGCCTGCCGCTGCAGGGGCAGCACGAGTTCGTCGTGCATCGACAAACCGGCGTGCGTCGCGGTGTGCATCGGGCAGCGGGAAGCCTGTGGCTCGGTGGCAATGGCGGCAGCGGTGGTCACGTGAAATGTCTGTCGGGTGTGTGGCAGTTGGGCTTCTTCAGCGCAAACGCCATGCCATGCGACAAGCGGGCTCATCAAGCGGCCCCGCCAGCGGGCGATTTACCTCGACAGACCCCCGAAAACGCCGCTCCCGGGCGTTTCCGTTGCTTACAAGTCGGGGGTGCCTTCGTGGGGGAGTTCCCCCAAACGGTTGGGGCAAATTCCCCAAATCACGGGTCGCCGGATGCGGGCCGTGGCGATGCCGTGCGGTGAGAATCCGGCGGTCTGCGAGCGGCATGGAAGTTGCGCTGCAAGGCACTCCTCCATCACATCCGACTGGATCGCCTTGCCCGCTCAGTTTTCCCGCACCACACGCTCCTTGTCCGTCGACAACGCCCGAGCAGCCTGGTGGGCGTGGTCCGTGGCGACCGTCTTGCTGGGCATCTGGCTGGCGTGGTTTTTGGGCGGCGAGGTCACCGTCTACGAGGTCTCACGCAAGGCGCGCATCGAAGCGCGTGAGCAAGCGCATGCCGTGGCGGCTCCAGCGGCCCGGCTGGTGCGTGCGCGCCGCGTGGCCACGGGCCAAAGTGTGTCCGCAGGCGACGTTCTGGTCGAGCTCGATGACGCCGTCGAGCAAGCCCGAATCGCCGAGGCCGCCGCACGCCTGCTGGCCGTGGCGCCGCGCCTCGAGGGGCTGCAGCGCGAAGCCGCCACCCGCCGCGAAGGTCTGCTGCGCGCCCAGGCGGGCGCCGATGCTGCGCTCAACGGCGCGCGCGAGCGGGTGGCCCAAAACGCGAGTGCGCGCGATTTCGCCCGACTGCAGGCTCAACGACTGAGCGAGGAGGCGCAGCTCGGTGGCATTGCCGCAGCCGACGCGCAGCGCGCCCAATCGGAGGCCCGTGCGCTCGACGCCGCGCACAACGCGCTGGTGGCCGAGCTGGTGCGGCTGCAGGCCGATGCGGCCAACCAGTCGCTCCAGCAGCGCGCCCAGATCGACAGCCTGGAGCGCCAGGCCGGCGAACTCGCTGCCGAGGCGAACACGCAACGCACCGTGCTCGATGGCCTGCGTGCCGCTGCCGAACGGCTCAAGGTGCGAGCGCCAGTGGGCGGGCGGGTGGCCGACATCGCCATGCTGCCCGCAGGCAGCCATGTGGCCGAGGGCGAGCCGCTGGCCACCATCGTTCCGCCGGGCACGCTGGTCGTGGTGGCCGAGTTCGATCCCGTGAGCGCACTCGGCCGGCTGCGCGCCGGGCAGGTGGGGCGTCTGCGGCTGCAGGGCTTTCCGTGGGCGCAGTACGGCAGCGTCGAAGGCCGCATCAGCCGAGTGGCGGGCGACTGGCGTGAAGGCGGGCTGCGCGCCGAGTTCGAGCTCGGCGGTGGCGCGACGCCTGGCGTGACGTTGCAGCACGGGCTGGTGGGCACCGT
>CANBSV010000156.1 GCA_947372225.1 Burkholderiales bacterium
TTGATGAAGCCGGCGTGCCGGCTTTCGTCACGCGCCATGAGCGACATCAGTTCCTTGACGTCTGGATTGGTCACGCGTTTTTTTAACTCGGTGTAGAGCACGCAGCCCGAGAACTCGGACGTGACCGAACTGATCATGAACTCGGTGAACTCCTTGTGCAGCGCCGGCGGCAACTCGGAGTAGTTGGCCATCATGTCGGCCGGGCGCTGGAAGTGGTCGACGTTCGAGTCAGAGCGGAATTCAGCCATCAAGGTGTCCCACTGGGCACGCACTGGCGTGACGTCGATTCGGTCCATCGCATCGAAGTCGGTTGTGTAAAAACGCGGCGTCAGCATCGTGTTCTTCAGCGCCGTGGTGGTCGCCTCGTTCGGTGCGCGTTGAGCGATCGTTGTCATGGCTGGCTCCGTATCGGGTGGGGAGTTTGGTGTCACTGACGCGTTGGCGCGTCGTTCAGAAAGCGGACGAATACGGCGGCATTGGTCGCGCCGAACGACCCCAGATCCACCCGGGTGCCGGTGGTCGGGTCGAGAAGCGTGAGCCGGCCGTCTGCGTGACCGATCAACTGGAAAGGCTGCTCCGAGCCCAGACCGTTGCGCTTGCGTTCACGGGCCAAGCCACGCAGCGAACCACGGAAAAAGCCGTTTTCGCCGCTCATGTTGTGGATCACGGACTGCGTGGCAGCATCGATCACGTCAACGCTGCCATCGGCGCGGTCCTCGAAGCGCAGTTCACGCATTTGAACCACTGGGGCATTGGGGGTGCGGATGTCGGTGCCCGACAGTCGCACGGCAGCCACGCTCAGCACGGTGGCGATCAACACGCCGCCGATGGCGATCAGCGCGCGACGCGGCAGAACGGGGTCAACCATGGTGGCTTCCATGGTCAGGCGCCCTGTGTCAGGCCGGAGCCTGCGCGGCGGCCCCAGCGTCCGTGCGCCGAGCCGGTGCTGGGTGCAGCGACCGGACGTGCCAAACCGGCGGGCGTCTCAGCCTCGACGCTGGTTGCGGAGACGTTGACACCAGTGGACGCACTCCAGGCACGAGCCAGCAGTTGTCCGACGGCTTGAACTTCACTCACGCTGCGCAGCATGGGCTCGGGCTGTGCGAGTCGCCAAGGCCGGGAGTGGGGCCACAGATGAAACAGGGCGATCCGGTCGCTGCCCGCAAGGGCCAATGTGATGTCGCCGATGCCGTGGCCGGCATCATGAAACCCGGCCGAGGCTATCCGACCGAATGGCAGGTTGAAGGTCACGCCCAACACGATGCCGATGCGCATGACCACCCGCTTGTCGGTGATGGTGTAGACGGTGGTTTTCGCCGACATCACGGCCAAGCCCAACACGGTGCCGATGGCCAGCACAGCCAGCGGAGCCACCAGCATCAGTGCCTTCAAGGCTGCCAGCGCGGTACCGCCGTCGACCAGCACCAGACCTGCGCGAATGGCGAGGATGACCGCGAAGTAGACCGTCAATGTGCGAACGAAAAACACCCGACGTGCCAGATCCCGCCAGTCGGGCGAGCCCTGCCACAGCACCTGCTCGTTGGCGGGCAGAACCTCTGGAAGGCCGTACGCCGGCTCGAGTTCGTGCTCGTGCTCGTGACCGTCGTAGTGGACCTTCATACCAGCGGCTCCTGTCGCGACGGCTCGGCGTACAGGGTGCCGGCACCGTAATAGGCCATGACTTTTTCTTCTTCGAGCATCGTGATCTGGACAGGGCTGCGGGTGGCGGGAACACGGGCGAACTGATGACTCAGGATCGAGCGGACCTTGACGCCGTTCGGGCGGATGCGGCAGAAGTTCACCGGCAGCAGCACGGTGCGCTGCACGCCGTCGGCATTCACGGCCACTTCGAGGTAGCGGAACATCATTTCCATCTTGTCGATCCACAGGTCGACGACCGTGCCGCCCACTTCACCGTCGGCGCCGAAGACCGCCAGCCCGCGCGGATCGGTGTCGTTGGCAGCGACTCCAAAGCCTTCAGCCACCCGAAGTGGAACGATCTTGGCCTCGCCGTGCCACATCGCATCTGGCACGTCCGCGCGGTCGGCGTAGGCGCCGGGTCCCACGCCATCGAGCATCGGATTTCCCGTGGGCACCAGCGGCGCGCCGGCGTAACGGTGCAGCGGTTGCGCAAGCAGCGGCTGAGGTGACACCTTGTCATTCGGGAAAGAGACCTCGTCGCCGTGTTCGAGCTTGAATGTCTTGGGCGTGGGTCGCATCACGAACCCCGGGCTGTACTCGGTGGCGCCGCAGGGGTGCACCGTTTCAAGCGGGAAACCTTCGCGCTTGCTCTCCATCTGGAGGTAGTACACCAGACCGAAGAAGAAAACCCAGAAGATGTACAGAACGATCTGCGCGACATCGATATAGCCGGTGATGGCTCCAGTAATACCCATGGTGTGGTCTCCTCCTTTTTCTGACAAATGTTTCAGCCGGGGAATTCGGCCAGTCCAAACTTGGCGCGCGGACTGGCTTGCTCCGCCGCAAAACGCACCAGCGGGCCGATGACGACCAGCGTGGCAAACAACAAACCGATTTCGAGCTGATAGACGACGCTGTAGCCGATCGACGCATCGGTCAGCACCGGGCCCAGCACGCCGTGGGTGGCGAAGTTGGAAACGATGTCCCGCAACGCGCCGCCCATGGCCACAGCCGTGCCGCCGGCGGTGGCTTGAACCGCACCCCAGGCGCCCAGCGCCAGACCGATCTGGCCCGGCCTTTCCAATCCCATCGCGACGGTCAACGTGCTCACGGCGAACAGCCCGCCGCCGAGCCCGATCAAGGTGGCGCCGATGCGGAAGACCATGGGCGAGCCCAGCGGTGCTGCAAAGATCACCGCCGAAAACGCCACGAGGCCGATGAGCAGGCCCAACGCAGCCAGACGGTGTGCGTCCGTTCCGCGACTGAGCCACCGTGCTGCCAACGCGAAGGCTGCCAGTGCGCCGCCCGCAAGCAGTGCGGTCAGCGACGTGGTGGAACCCACGCTCAAGCCCAGGATCTCGCCGCCATAGGGCTCGAGGATGATGTCTTGCATGTTGAACGCCGCGGTGCCCAGCGCCACGGCCAACAGGAAGCGTGCGGTGCGTCCCTGACCCGCAAAGGCTCTCCAGCTCGTGCCGAAGTCAGGGTGCTCCACGTTTGCTGCGGTGGCGGCGGGATTGCGCACTTCCTGCTTCCACAGTGCCACCAGGTTGAGCACCAGCGTGACTGACGCAGCGCCTTGGACCACCTTGATCAGCCGGAGTTGGCTGAAGTCGGCCAGCAAGACGCCAAAGATCAGGCTGCTGGCCACCATGCCCAGCAACAGCATGACGTACATCAGCGCGACCACCCGTGGCCGGGCCTTTTCAGGGGCGATATCGGTGGCCAGCGCCAGGCCGGCGGTCTGTGTGATCTGAGAGCCTGCGCCGACCAGCAAGAAGGCGAGAGCCGAGCTGACCTGACCGAGCCAGGGACCGGCATGCGAATCACCCGACAGCAAGATCAGCGCGAAGGGCATGATGGCGAAGCCGCCGAACTGCAGCCACGAGCCCATCCAAATGTAGGGCACGCGCTTCCAGCCGAGCACCGAGCGGTGGGTGTCGGACTTGAAGCCGACCAGCGCCCTGAATGGCGCGAACACCAGGGGAAGGGCCACCATCAACGAAACGATCCAGGCGGCCATGCCCATCTCGACGATCATCACGCGGTTCAAGGTGCCCACCAGCAGCACGTTGGCCATGCCCACCGTCACCTGAAACAACGACAGCCGCAGCAGCCGGCTCAGAGGCAGGTCGTCGGTGGCGGCATCGGCGAA
>CANBSV010000157.1 GCA_947372225.1 Burkholderiales bacterium
ACCAACGTGCCGGCCGTGTCGATCATGTCGTCCATGATCACGCAGTTGCGACCGTCAATTTCACCGATGACGTTCATGACTTCGGACACGTTGGCCTTGGGGCGCCGCTTGTCGATGATCGCCAGGTCGCAGTTGAGTTGCTTGGCCAGCGCGCGCGCGCGGACCACGCCGCCGATGTCTGGTGAGACCACCACCAAGTCCTCATAGCGTCTGGACTGCAAATCGGACAACAGCACTGGCGATGCGTAGATATTGTCGACGGGGATGTTGAAGAAACCCTGAATCTGGTCCGCGTGCAGGTCCATCGTCAGCAACCGCTCGACGCCCACGGCCTCAAGCATGTTGGCAACGACCTTGGCGCTGATCGGCACACGCGTGGAACGAGGCCGACGATCCTGACGTGCGTAGCCGAAGTAAGGAATGACGGCGGTGATCCGGCGTGCACTGGCGCGCTTGAGGGCGTCGACCATGATGCACAGTTCCATCAGGTTTTCGTTGGTCGGCGTACAGGTCGACTGCACGACAAACACATCGCGGGCACGAACGTTTTGTTCGATCTCGACAGCCACTTCGCTGTCAGAAAAGCGACCCACAGACGCCTTCCCGAGCTCGACGCCGAGGTGCGTGGCGATTTCCTGGGCAAGCACCGGATTGGCGTTGCCCGTGAACAGCACAGTATTGAAAAGCATGTTCCCTCCGACGAGGCTCTGTGGAAGCATGATGCTTCCTTTCAGTCCAGCCCAGGCCTGCAGTCAGGACGATCCGGGAACCTTATGAATCTGGCAGGGGAGGAAGGACTCGAACCCTCGCATGTCGGAATCAAAATCCGATGCCTTAACCAACTTGGCGACTCCCCTACGGCGGACGAACGGCACCTGCCGATCAACCACAACCCTCAATCTCTATCGAGGCACCCAATCGTACAAAGGGTGCCTGTGCAAACTCCGGCAGATCCGGCAGGCCCAGCCAGGCCGGACATTGATGGCCGCCAAAAACTCCGACGCATTGCCTTCACCCAAACGGGCAAAGACGGTACTGCCTGAACCGCTCATCCGGCTGTTTCCAAACCGGAGTTTCAATTCGTCAGCTGCGTCGCGCACTGCCGGACACAACAATTCAGCCACCGGCTGCAAATCGTTCTTACCCCACCCATCGCCGTGAGGCGACGTGAGACGGGAAAGCCCCTCTGCACCGAAGCCCGCAAGTGTAATGCGGAGCGAGTCGCGAGCCAACTGGGGGTGAGTGAAGATCTTCGCTGTTTCCAACGATTCTTGCGGCTTGATCAACGCGAAAGCCTGGCCGGGTAACTCCAGTTCGGTGAGTTGTTCGCCAATGCCCTCGACCCAAGCCGCTGTGCCTCCAATGAAAAATGGCACATCGGCACCCAGTGTCAAGCCGAGTTCCAGCAGCTTCGCGCGGGGCCAGTTCAAGCCCCACAGGCGGTTGAGCGCGATCAGTGTTGTGGCCGCATCTGAGCTGCCACCACCCAATCCGGCGCCCCAAGGCACTTGTTTGTCGATCGAGATGTCGGCCCCGAGCGACGTGCCGCTGGCGGCTTGCAGGCAGCGAGCTGCGCGCAGGCACAGGTCATCGGCTGGCAGCGTCGCCGACAGGTCGTGGCGACGCAGCAACCCATCGGTACGCCTCTCGAAGTGCAGCATGTCGGCCCAGTCGATGGGCACGAACACCGACTGCAGCAGGTGATGGCCGTCGCCACGCCTGCCTACCACGTGCAAGAACAAGTTCAGCTTGGCTGGCGCCGGCACATCGAAAAACGCCTGGACTGTCATGGTCGATCCAGTCTGACTTGCACGACCACCACAGGCGGCGCGCTGCGCCTGGCGACGATGCGGGCCTGATCAAACTTCGACAGGTCCACGGCCCACCCGAGTTGGTTAAACCCTGCCGGCTCAGCCGCTGCAGCGGCGACGCTGTCGGCGCCAGGCCAGGGGCGCCCGCGCAGCCAGTCGAACATTGCCGTGACCGGAAGTTCTTCACCCAGCATCGTTCGGGTCATGTCCCTCAGTGAGGGGTGCTGGCTGCTCCCCTTTGGCGTTTCCAGAAAGACGCCGGCGGGGTCCCAGCGTGCGCGCGCCACCGTGCTGCCTATGGGTGTGCTCAGATCCAGCCGGCCTCGCTGAGCGTTGCCCATCAGTTCGAAGGCGCCACTCGTGCTGCGAGCAGGCTCGCCGTCGATCGCTTCGATCTGGACCGACATGCGGCCCGAAAACCGCTCACCTGACATCAGTGGGTCGACCACCGACGGTCGGGTGGCGCAGCCGGACAGCATCACGGCCAGCAAGGCGCCGGCAGCCGCACAGCGAAAAATCACAAATCGACCTTCAGCCGGTTCAAGGTTTCCCGCAGCGCCTCGCTGCTGGCATCGCGCACCTTGCCTTCGGAGAGCACCCGGCGCGCCTCGTCGCGTTGGCCGTCCATCCACAGAACTTCGCCGAGGTGCGCTGCGATCTCCGCGTCGGGCCGAGACTGGTAAGCCCGTGTGAGGTGCTTGATCGCGGACACACGATCGCCCATGCGGTATTCGACCCAGCCGAGGCTGTCAGTGATGAAGGGTTCGCCAGGCGCGAGCTCCAGAGCGCGCTCAATCAGCGCTTTGGCCTCGGGCAGGCGCAGCCCGCGATCGGCCAGCGAATAGCCCAGTGCGTTGTGCGCATGGTAGTAGTCGGGGCGCAAGGCGATCACCCGCCGCAAAAGGCGCTCCATGTCGTCGATGCGGTCGAGCTTTTCGGCCATCATGGCCTGCTCGTAGAGCAAGTCGGTGTCGTTGACGAAGCGCAGGTTGGCCTTGTCCAGCGCCTGATCGGCTTGCTGCCACAGCTTGGCTTCGCGCAGCAGTTGCACTTCGGCAAGCACCTTCGAGCGGGCCTCGTCGTCATTGGCTTCGGGCGCCTGACGCACCAGTTCCAAGGCCTCGGGCAGCCGGCCTTGGCGGGTGAGCAACGAGGCGCGGCGCAACTGCACCTCGAGCGCGCGCTTCGGGCTTTCGATCTGGTTGAGCCAGCCTTCAGCAGCCTTGAAATCTCCGGTCTGTTCAGCCGCTTGAGCCAGCATCAGCAGAGCTTGCGCCATCCCGCGGTCTGGCCCTTGCGCCGCTTCGTCGTCCTCGATCTCAGTGGTGTCGCCCGCGGCGTGGACCTGGGAGCCGTCCTGCACCTTGGCTGCTGACGCGGGTTTGGCCTTCACGAGCCTCAAATAGGTTTGGAGCGCTTCGGCAGCGGGCTTGGGCTGATGCAGTTCCAGCCTAAGTGCTCCGAGCGTGAGCCACGGCGCTGCCAGATCCGGCGCGCTGCGCGTGACCTGTTCAATCTGGGTCATGGCTTCAGCGTGACGCTGCGTCACCGCGAGCGCGCGCGCGTAGAACAGCCGGATCGCGTTGGCTTGCGGCCGGAGCTGCAAATGGCCCACGACGATCGCCTCGGCTTCGGCCGTTGCGGGTAGCAGGTCAAGTGCGAGTAGCACGGGTGCCGTTGCGGCGGGGTCAGCCGCATATGCCTGTTTGGCAAGTGCGAGGGCGCGTGGGTTGTCACCTGCACTTTGCGCTGCGCGGCCGATCGCTATCAGCGAGGCAATGCGGGTCTCGGGTTGATCTACGTAGGGTTGGAGCGCCTTTTCCAGCAACTCAGGCGTGCGCTGGCGGTCGCCCGCACGCTCAAAAAAGCGCGGCAAGCTGGTGATCAATGCGGCCCGCTGATCGGGTGGGCTCAGAGCGATCATC
>CANBSV010000158.1 GCA_947372225.1 Burkholderiales bacterium
CCGTTGGCAACGGCCTGTTGCAGATGTCTACGAGGCAGCTTTTCGACCACACGCCGAAGCTGTTCACCACCAGCGCGACCGACGTCATCTACAACCCGGCTGCGCCCGCGCCCGCAAACTGGTTGCGGTTCCTCGCAGAAGCGTTCCCCGGCGACCCAGAAGCCATCGAGTGCCTGCAGCAGTGGTTCGGTTATTTGCTGACGCCGGACACCTCGCAGCAGAAGGCGTTGATCGCTGTCGGCCGCAAGCGATCCGGCAAGGGCACGGCAGCGCGTGTTCTACAGAAGCTAGTCGGCATGAAGGACTACTGCGGTCCGACGCTAAAGGGGCTCGGCACGCAGTTCGGTCTGCAGCCGCTGATCGCTGCGCGCGTGGCGGTCATCTCTGACGCGCGTGTCGGCTCCCAAGCCGACCTGCAGACGGTCGCCGAGAACCTTCTGCGCATCACCGGCGAGGACATCGTCAGCGTTGACCGCAAGCACATCGGCGCGTGGACCGGCAAGTTGTCGACCCGGTTCATCTTGTTGACCAACGTCATGCCGGCCATCGTCGACCCAGGAGGCGCGCTGGCGAGCCGTTTCATCGTGCTGCACTTCGGCCAATCGTTCTTCGGCCGCGAGGACACCGCGCTCGGCAGCAAGCTCGACGCCGAGCTGTCGGGGATATTGAACTGGGCCTTGGATGGTCTGGACTCGCTGCGCCGGCGCGGGGCCTTCATTCAGCCGGCAAGCGGTCAGGCCGCGATGGTCGAGCTGCAGCGCAGGACGACACCGATCCTTGGCTTCATGCAGGACGCGCTGGTGCCATCGCCAACCAGCTGGGTATCGAAGGACACATTGTTCGACCTCTACAAGGCATGGTGCGACTCCTCGGGGCTGCGGTACACGGCATCGAAGGACAGTTTCATGTCGGAGCTGTACGCAGTTGCAGACGGGCTTGCATCCGACTGCCGACTGCGTTCGGGGGCGGGCCGGGTGCGTGCGGTTCGGGGGTTCAAGGTCAGCGAGGAGTACGCCGCGCCGCACATGTTCGATCCGGCGGTGCAGGGCGAGGTCGAATCTTGAGTCGCCAGCCGAATCACTTCGTGACAGGGTGGACCGGGTGGACCAGGGCGACGTTTTCGGTCCAGGTGGTCCACCCGGTCCACCCTAAAACCTATTGCAGTGCTCCGCAGAAATTTAATGTGTCTAGAAAGAGAGAGAGGACACACATGATTTGTACAGGGTGCAACGCAATGTCTTTTAGGGTGGACCGGGTGGACCGGGTGGACCACCCCCGCCCGCCCGCACACCACTCACCCTGACCGGCAAACCGCCTGATCGGCACCACCCTATGCGCAGCATCCCGAAGACAGAGGTACGTCCAGCTACGGCACGCGGCTGGCCCGCGGGCACGGGTCACCCCGCCTGCCGGTATGACGACGCTGTCGTGGCTCGCGCCCGAGCCCTGGCCGCCGCCGGTGTCAGCCTGCGGGCCATCAGCCAGCAGTTGGGCCCGCATTTCACCGTCGTGGGTCGGTGGGTGAGCGGCCGGCTGCGCAAGCCCCCCGCAAGGTGGGTCATGCGACGTCCGACGTCCACGTTGGCAACCGCACCGCACGAGAGCCAGAACCCTGGAAACACCCCCGGCGCTACCACTAACGAGACCACGACGGCGGAGACGATTTCCGCCACCGGTGCCTCGACCGACCCGCCCGGCGAAGCCCCCTGCCCCACATCTAGCCTGCCAACCGACCTCTGAAAAAGGACCGTATGCGCACCGTCGACACCCGCACCACCAACCGAGCCGCCAAGGGCGTTTACACCCGACTCGACAGCCACGACTTCGCGGACCTCGCGCAGTTGGCCGACGCAGAGGCACTGCAACCTGGCAGCAACGTCTTTCATCGCAGCAAGTGGCAGGGCATAGCCTCAGAGCTGCTCACCATCGCCCGCGGGGTGCGCGCACCAAACCCTGAACCTGTGGTTCTGGAGTGGACCGGCGCCCACTACTTCACGGTTGACGGCAAGCCGCTGCCGCCGTGCGGCAAGGGCATGGCGCTTTGCTGGCTGGCGCTGGCCCAGTACGCCGCCGGGCACGAGCCGTTGCCCATCGAGTACGTCGGCATGGATCACAAGGCGGTTGCCAACGTGGTCAAGCGTGCGGTGCAGGCCGCCAAGGCCGTCAGCGCCCCGCTGGCCGCGGCATTGAAGTGCATCGGCACCCGAGGTGGCCGACTGGTCGTCAAACGCTCCCTGGAGGCTCCTATCGAACTGCGCGCCCCGGCGCTTGTGAGGGCCCGCCCGACCGCGTGACTGCGGCGTGACTTTGGTCGTTTGAGATCCTCGCGGTGACCGCTGCAACGCAGCCCCAACCGAGAGCCCCCAGATGCACCAGCCAATCACCGTCGAGCAGCTCGAGGCCACACGCGCGCAGACCGAATCGGCGCTGGCCGCCACCCGGGCCGACTTCGATCGAACGAGCCTGCAGCTCGCCACCAGCGACACCAAGCTGCTGCGCGACAAGGCCACCAAGCTCGAAGCCGAGATCACTGGATACGAGAGCGCACTGAAGCGGTTAGACGCCGCCCGACGCGCGCTTGAACAGCAACACCTGGACGAAGCCGCGCGTGCCGAACAGCGTGCCTTTGACGACGCCAAGGCAGACGCGATCGCAGCCATCGAACGTCACGTTGATGCGGCAGCAGCCATCACCAAGATCCTGGCCGACTTCGGCCGCGCCCTGGTCGAGCTAGATGCTGCCACCGAGAGCGCGCGCCTCGCGCTGTGGACCGCCGCCGGCCTTGCCCGCCCCCACAGCCTCGACGCCCGCGGCGCGCTGGCCGTGAGCCTGCAAGCGCACCTTGCCTCAGTCACACACGGCGTTCTCACCGGCCTGAATCAGGCGGTCCACCGCACGAGTCTGCATCACTCCTGTTCGATCAACGTCGGCACCGACAGCGCCATCTCCACCGAGGCGATCGCCACCAAGACGCTGGGCATGGCCCGGCGCACCTTGGCCCGGTGGGCTATCGACGACGGCAGCGAACCCGACTACGTCACCGCCACCGACCTGCGTGCAGGCCCAGTCATCCGCCTCAAAAACGGCTTGATGGTTGTCGTCGGGTCCGAGCGCGTGGCACCGAACTGAATTCCCCACCCAACCCGAAAGCAAACCATGACCGACACCACCACCAACCCAGAAATCCAGCGCTCCACGCCCTCGGCGTCAGGCCCCTTCGTGCCCCACGCACTCCGCCCCTATGACGAGCCAACCGTGCGGGTGAAAGCCCTCCTGCGTTTGCACGATGGCAAGCGCCTGCGCTTCGCCGGCAGCGTGTTCGACATGCCCGCCTGGATCATCGAAGGCGGTGACTTCAACACCGACGCGATGCAGCCCGTTGACCCGGCGACCGCTCTGTTCGACGCCCCCGAGAACGACGGTTTCAACCCCTTCGCTGGGATCTGACCGCACCCCACACCAACTAGGACAAACACCATGTACCTCGACTCCCAGCTCCTCTTCACCGGCACGCCAGCCGCCCCCGGACAGGCCATCACCGCCACGGCCATTTCCACCAACGTCATAGACACGCAGGCCACCACCATCGGCGGCGCGGGCGTCCCCATCAACACCCTGCAATCGCTCGGTGTGGGTGTGGGCGACCTGTATTTGGTTCTTCGCTCTGGCGCTGCCTTTGGCGGCACCGGCAACATCACGATCAGCCTTGAAACCGACTCGGCGGCGAA
>CANBSV010000159.1 GCA_947372225.1 Burkholderiales bacterium
ATCGATCAGCAGCGCCACCAGAATGGCCGGAAACGACAGCATCACATCGCACACACGCATGATGAACGCATCAGCCCAGCCGCCCCAAAAGCCCGCCAGCAATCCAAGCGTCACCCCCAGCACCGCCGAGACCACCACCGACACGAGCCCCACGAACAGAGAAATTCGAAGGCCGTACATCATGGCCGACAGAATGTCGCGCCCCTGGTCGTCGGTACCCAGCGGATAAGTGGCCCGGCCGTCGGGCAACCAAGCCGGTGGCAGCAGCGCATCGGTCAGCTCCAGAGTGGCCAGATCAAAGGGGTGATGCGGCACCAGCACGTTGGCAAAGGCAGCTGCAGCCAGACACAGCATCGCGACCGACGCCGCAACGATCGCCACAGGAGACCGGATAAACCGATGCCACAGGTTTCCATCGAGAAATCGGCGCCACGCCGCGCCACGCACGCTCATGCTCCGCCACCCCGCCGCTCCAGGCGCAGCCGCGGATCGACGGCAAAGTAGAGCAAGTCCACCACCAGATTGATGACCACGAAGATCAGCGAGATCAGGCACAGGTAGGCCGCCATCACCGGAACGTCAGCGAACTGCACGGCCTGGATGAACAACGCGCCCATGCCGGGCCACTGAAACACCGTCTCGGTGATGATGGCAAACGCGATCAACGAACCCAGCTGCAGCCCCGTGATGGTGATGACGGGCACCAGCGTGTTCTTCAACGCATGTCCGAAATAGACCGAGCGATTCGTGAGTCCGCGCGCACGTGCGAAGCGGATGTAGTCGGTGCTCAGCACCTCAAGCATTTCAGAGCGCACCAGCCGCACGATCAGCGTGAACTGAAACACCGCCAGCGTGATCGCCGGCAGCAGCAGATGCCTCCAACCGTCGGCAGTAAGCAAGCCTGTGCTCCACGCGCCCAGTTTCACCACCTCGCCTCGACCGAAGCTCGGAAGCCAATTCAACGCGATGGAAAAAACCGCGATGAGCAAGATGCCGATCAGAAACGTAGGCAACGACACGCCGATCAAAGACACGGCCATCAGCAGTTGAGCGCCCCATCGGCCACGCCGCAACGCGGCGTAAACGCCCAGCGGAATGCCCAGCCCCACAGCCATCAGCGCCGCGAGCAGCGACAGCTCGAGCGTGGCGGGCAATCGTTCGGCGATCAGTTCCGAAACCGCGCGACCCTGGCGCAAGCTGACGCCAAATTCGCCATGCAATGCACGGGCAACGAAACGCGCGAACTGGGTGGCTGCGCCCTGATCGAGTCCGAGGTCGTGACGCAATTCGATGCGCTGCTGAGCTGTGGCGTCCTGGCCAAGCAGATTCGTCACCGGATCGCCCACAAACTGGAACAACGAGAACGACAGCAGGCTCACAGCCAGCATCACCAGCACGGCCTGCGCGAGTCGTCGGCACACAAAGACCAGCAGAGGCATCGGTAAGTTCGAGGGGTCGGCCTAAACCACGATTCTCGACGCTGCCATTGCCGCGACAGCGCCGTGCAGCTACCGCGTCGATCCAGATCGGTCGAACAGCCTTACCTCACCGTAATAGGCTCGCACTCGACTCCGTGTGTTGTCGCTGTCGGTCATCAGCGCAATGGACGTCAAGGCACCGGGCTCTTCGCCAAATGCGAGCCTGAAATCGCTGGCAATGTCGCGGTCATGCGCCCGCCAGACTGACGTGTGACTGGCGCCGGAATCGACAACGATTTTTCGAATTCGGCCCGTGCGGGCGGCAACGATTACCGAGCCCGCAGGTGCATGGTTGTCCCACACGTACATCAAGGTGGCATATGGCGGCGGCTCACCAACTACGCCTTCAATGAGGTCAAAGAGCAGGCGATCCTTGGTGGGCAGCTGCCCGAGGTCGCCATCGAAGGCCAGCACCAAACGAACGGGTGCGTCTTCAGTGTCTTGTAGGCTCAGATTGGCACCAGGAATGATCTCAGGCACCATCCACGAGAATGAGACGCGGCCCAGATGGGCTGGCTCGATGCGCACCATGCGTCTGTAAAGGCTGACGGCGCTGTCGGCATCGGCCTGAATGGCCTGGCGTCCATCGAGCGTGACTGGCGCGTAGTGCGTCGGCCGCTTGAACGGCAATTCAAAGGGCCGCCATATTTCTTTAGACGGGTCCAGTGGCGTGTCTTCGCTTTCATGGGACAGCGAACTGCATCCAAGTAGCGTCAGAGCAAAGACCCCACCCACAACGAAACAAGCCGCCCGAAGGCGGCTTGTGGTTCCTGACAGATTCGCGACGAGTCGCAAACGATCAGAAGTTGTGGCCGATACCGATCACGTACTCGTTCTTGCGCTGGAAGTACTGATCGCCATCGCCGCCACGGGTGCTGGCCAATGCATAGATCGAAGTACGCTTCGAGAACGCGTAGCTGACGACGCCGCCGTACTTGTACTGATGCAATTCGCCATTCCTGACGCTGTAAGTCGCCGTGTCCAGGCCGCTGATGTTGGACTCGGTGTACTGCACCTTGAACGTGAAGTTGCCCAGCGGGACCTTCACGCCCAGGTTGAAGGCCTCATGATCGGCGTTTGATGCCTTGTGCAGAGCAATCCCAGGTGCGGAGGATGAAATCGAACCGGAAAGTGCATCCGAAGGCAGATTGGTAGAGTCTTGATACGCCACATACACGGTGGCTGGGCCAAAGTCGTAATTGACGCCGACAGTAACCGTGTTGTCGAAACTGCCACCGCTGGTCCTGGCGCCGGCCAACTCTTCGTAGCTCACGGAGGCGTTGAACGGGCCGAGGTTGTAGATCGCGCCGAGGCCGCGATACTCAAAGCCAAACGTATCAGCCGTTTTTGTGGCACCTGCTGCCACCGGGGTGACTGTGGTCAACTTGTAGTTCTCGCCCAATCCCACGGTCACGAAACCTTGCAGACCACCCAAGCTTGGCGAGCGGTACGAAATGGCGTTATCAATTCGTGTACCGAAGTTTTGGAAGAGGGGGCGAGCCTGCGAGCCCTCAGCGGTACCGTTGTTGTACTTGTCGATCGACTCAGCAATGGTCAGCTCGTTTTCACCACTCACGTCATTGACGCGGCGGTTGGTTTCGCGGGAGATGGTCTCCAGACGGCCGAGGCGGACATCACCGTACGACGAAGAACCCAAGGCCACATAGGCCTCGCGGTTGAAGAAACTGGTCGAAGAGGTTTGAGTAGCGCGATTACCGGCATCGCCAGTGTCGGCGCTGACTTGAGCCTCAAGCACGAAGTAGGCCTTCAGGCCGCTGCCCAGATCTTCAACACCCTTCATGCCAATGCGCGACGAACCCATGCCGTTGACGCTACCGTCATTGATCTTCATGACCGACTTGCCCTTCTCGCCGGCAGTCCCCTTGATCGCGACGAGGTTACCCGGATCCTGATACGTCATGTTTTGGTCGATGCGACCATAAAGGGTGACGGAAGACTGGGCAAAAGCGGCAGAGGTGAATGCACCCAAGACTGCGAGGGCGACGACTGATTTCTTCATGTAGAAAATCTCCTGAACTGTCTATTGGAAAGCAACTGAAACTGGAGCGACCCACCGCCGCCAATCACCAAGATGGCGAATGGTAGTCACCTGGCTGGGAATTTCCCTTGACACGTGCAACCACCCAGCGAAAAAAATCGAGTTGCCGCGCTCTATGTTGCCCAGACACCACACGACGACGCGTTGCGTGCTCAAGCCATGGGCGATCAACAAC
>CANBSV010000160.1 GCA_947372225.1 Burkholderiales bacterium
CGCCGGCGTGAGCCGGCTCAGACCACGCGCGAATAGCGCTCACGCGAGGCCTCGGACTGCAAGTAGCGGTCGAACACCATGGCGATGGCCCGCACGAAGTACCAGCCCAGCGCGGTGACCTCGACAGACCCGGGCTGGATGTCGACCAATCCCTGAGATTCGAGTGGTCGCAACCGCTCGAGCTCGCGGGCGAAGTAGGTCTTGAAAGACACTCCGTGGGCGCGCTCGACACTGGCGAACTCGACGTGCCCCTGGCACATCAGCGCCATGATGACCTCGCGGCGCAGCAAGTCGTCGTCGGTCAGTTGGTAGCCGCGCACGGCGGCAAACTGCGATTGCCCGATCGTCTCGTAGTACGACGGCAAGGTCTTGTCGTTCTGGCTGTAGCAGCGGCCCACCTTGCCGATGGACGACACGCCCAGGCCGATCAGGTCGCTGTCGGCGCAGGTGCTGTAGCCCTGAAAGTTGCGGTGCAGCCGCCCCTCGCGCTTGGCCACGGCCAGCGGATCGTCGGGCAGCGCGAAGTGGTCCATGCCGATGTGCGTGTAGCCCTGCCCCTGAAAGCCGCTGATCGCCGTGCGCAGCATGTGCACGCGGTCGCCCGCCGATGGCAGCTCGTGGGCGTGGATGCGCCGTTGCGGCGGGAAGCGCTCGGGCAGGTGCGCGTAGGCATAAAGCGCGATGCGGTCGGGCCGCAACTCGCTCATCTGCGCCACGGTGCGCGCAAACGAGGTGGCGGTCTGGCGTGGCAGCCCGTAGATGAGGTCGGTGTTGATCGAGGTGTAGCCGATCTCGCGGGCCTGCTCGATCAGCGTACGCACCGACTCGAACGGCTGCTCGCGGTGCACCGCTTTTTGCACCTCGGGGTCGAAGTCCTGCACGCCAAAACTCAGCCGGTCGAAGCCCATGCGGGCGAGGCGTCGCAGACGCACCTCGTTGACGGTGCGCGGGTCGATCTCGATCGACAACTCCGCGTCTGGCGCGATGTCGAACGACTCGCGCAACACGTCCATCAAGTGGGCGAGCTCGTCATCGCTGAGGAAGGTGGGCGAGCCGCCGCCGAAGTGCAGTTGCGTGAGCACCTGATGGCGACCGAGCACCGCCACGTGCAGGTCGATCTCGTGCCTGAGGGCCTCGAGGTATTCGCCGGCGCGCTCGTGGTGTCGGGTCACCACCTTGTTGCACGCGCAGTAGTAGCAGATCGAATCGCAAAACGGCACGTGCACGTACAGCGACAGCGGCACCGCGGTGCCCTCGGCCACCTGCTGCGCCCGCAACTCCAGCGCGTGGCGGTACTGGCTTGGACCTGAGGTGTCTACGAAACGATCGGCCGTCGGATAGGACGTGTAGCGCGGGCCGGGGACATCCAGCCTGGCGAGCAATTGGCTGACCGGGTCAGCGGCGAGGGTTTCGATCGACATGGCCGCACTGTGCCGCCTCGGTGGCAGCGCATCTTGATGCGGATCAAATGCGCGGCTCCTCGACCGTCAACAGCATGGTGATGGCACCGGCCGTGGAGATGAGCGCCCAGAAAATCAGGAAGCTCACCGTGTAGACGGCGGTCAGCGGCCAGTCGAACGCCTCGCCGCCAAACCAGCGCAGATCGGCGGGATCCACCACCGCAAACACCAGCGTCTCGGTCACCCCGGCCAGCAAGAACGCCGGCCAGAGCACCTGGAGACTGCGCCGCAGGAAGACCCAGCTCATCTTCAACGCGGCGCAGCCGCGTGATTGCGCGCGGTCAGCGCCGGCTGCAAGGCCTGCGGCGCCTTCGTCTGAAGGGCCACCGGATCGGTCACCACCTCATCGGCGCCGCGCCAGGCGATGAAGCCCGTCGTGATCGCCGCCACCACGACCGCGGCGGGACCGCCCACGACCAGCCACACCATCGGCTCACGCCAGGCAGGACGTTGCACCTTGTCGGTAGCGTTGATTGGTTTCATCACTGGCTCTCCTGTAGGGTTCAGCGCGGGACGACGAAGGTCGACTTTTCCTGCACGCGGGCGGGCTCGTCGCCGTCATCGAGCCGCTCGATGGAGAACACCACCCGGTGGGCGCCGGGGCCCAGATGGCTGGCGGCCTCGGGCCCGATCTGCACGCTGACCGGAAGCCAGCGCGCCTCGGCGGGTCCGACTTCAAAGTGCGGCCGGCTTGCCACGGTGGCGCCATCGAGGCCGGTCACCGTGACCCGATAACTCTGGACCGATTCTGTGGCGTTCATCACCTGCAGCCGGTACACGTTTTCGATCATCCCCTCGCCGACGATGCGCGCAAGCGCGCCGCGGTCACGCACCACGTCCACCCGGAACGGGCTGCGCAGCGCCAGGCTGGTGATGAACGCCGTGCAGATCAGCAGCAGCACGGCGGTGTAGATCAGCACGCGCGGTCGCAGCACGCGTTTCAGGGTCTGGCGCGTGTCGAGCCGCTGCGCCAGGCCGTTCTGCGTGGCGAAACGGATCAGACCTTTCGGGTAGCTCATCTTGTCCATCACGCCGTCACAAACGTCCACGCAAGCCGCGCAGCCGATGCAGGCGTACTGCAGGCCCTGGCGGATGTCGATGCCGGTCGGGCAGACCTGCACGCACAGCCCGCAATCGATGCAGTCGCCCTTGCCCAGCGCGCGCGGATCAGCGCTGCGCGGGCGTGAGCCGCGCGGCTCGCCGCGCTCGGGGTCGTAGCTCACGATCATCGTGTCGTGGTCGAACATGGCGCTTTGGAAGCGCGCATACGGACACATGTACAAGCACACCTGCTCGCGCAGCCAGCCCGCGTTGCCGTAGGTCGCAAACCCGTAGAACAGCACCCAGAACCACTCCCACGGCCCGAAACCCCAGGTGAACGACTCGGCCCAGAGCTGGCGAATCGGGGTGAAGTAGCCCACGAAGGTGAAGCCGGTGTACACGCCGATCGCCAGCCACGCCGCGTGCTTGGTGCCCTTGCGCCACAGCCGATCGAAGGTGGCTGCGCCGGCGTCGCGCTTCATGCGTGCGACGCGGTCGCCCTCGATGTGGCGCTCGACCCAGAGAAAGATCTCGGTGTAGACGGTTTGCGGGCAGGCAAAGCCGCACCACAGCCGCCCGGCCACTGCCGTGAACAGGAACAGCGAGTAGGCGCAGATCACCAACAGCGCCGTCAGGTAGATGAAGTCCTGCGGGTGCAGCACCAGGCCGAAGATGTAGAAGCGGCGGGCACCCAGGTCGAACAGCACGGCGGGCCGGCCGTTCCACACCAGCCAGGGCACTCCGTAGAACACCAGCTGCGTGATCCACACCATCGCCCAGCGCCAGCGGGCGAACAGGCCGCTCACCGAGCGCGGGTAGATCTGCTGGCGCTTCTCGTACAGCCAGACGGTCTCGCCCTCTGCGCCGGCGGCTGCCGGCACGGGGACGATCGGGATGACCTGCGGCGTCGCCGCAGGCCTCAGGGGGTCCATGGGCATGTGCTGTGTCAGGGCGCAGCCGCGGCCGTCGTGGTGCTGCGTGAAAGGCTCATCACATAGGCCGCCAGCACATGGATCTGCTCGGGCATCAGGCGCTGACCGTGGGCGGGCATCACGTTGGTCTTGCCGTTGTTGACCATGGCTGCGATCGCGTCTTCACCGAAGCCGTGCAGCCAGATCTTGTCGGTCAGGTTGGGTGCACCAATCGCCTGGTTGCCTTTTCCGTC
>CANBSV010000161.1 GCA_947372225.1 Burkholderiales bacterium
GGTAAATTTGACAACGAAAGTGTCGAGAGCCTGATTGTTAAGGCAGTGAATGATGCCCTTGCGTATGCTGGTATCTCGGCTTCCGATGTCGATGAGATCTATCTGGGGCACTTCAATGCTGGCTTCTCTAAGCAGGATTTCACCGCTGCTTTGGTGCTGCAGGCCGACGAAGGTTTGCGATTCAAGCCGGCGACTCGTGTGGAAAACGCCTGCGCGACAGGCTCCGCTGCGATTCATCAGGGGATCAAGGCGATCGAGGCCGGTCGGGCGCGCATTGTGTTGGCTGTTGGTGTCGAGCAGATGAGCCTGGTCTCGGGGGCCGAAGTTGGCTCCAATTTGCTTCGCGCTTCCTACCTTCGCGAGGAAAGCGATATTCAGGGTGGATTTGCCGGCCTCTTCGGAAAAATTGCGCAGGCATATTTTGAAAAATATGGCGATCAGACGGATGCGCTTGCCATGATTGCGGCCAAGAATCATAAAAATGGCGTTTCAAATCCCTATGCGCAGATGCGCAAGGATCTGGGTTTCGAGTTTTGCCGTCAAGTCAGCGAAAAGAATCCACTCGTCGCCGGGCCCCTGAAGCGCACCGACTGTTCCCCCGTGTCGGATGGCGCGGCCGCTGTCGTACTTGCCGATCACAAGACAGCCCAATCGATGCGCAAGGCGGTGGCCGTGCGATCGGTGGCCCATGTACAGGATTACCTGCCGATGTCGCGACGCGACATCTTGCTGTTCGAAGGGTGTTCGCTGGCGTGGCGTCAAGCGTTGTCTGCGGCCAATCTGCAACTTTCGGATTTGTCCTTTGTCGAGACGCACGACTGCTTCACGATGGCGGAGTTGATCGAATATGAGGCGATGGGACTGACCCCGTATGGTCAAGGCGCGCGCGCAATTCAGGAGGGTTGGACTCTCGTTGGCGGGAAATTGCCGGTCAATGCTTCCGGCGGGTTGAAATCCAAGGGTCACCCTGTGGGCGCCACTGGGGTGTCGATGCATGTCATGACAGCCATGCAACTGAACGGCGAACTTCCTGAGCCCATTACCGTGCCCAATGCAACGCTGGGTGGCATCTTCAATATGGGTGGTGCCGCGGTGGCTAACTACGTCAGCATCCTTGAACGGGTGAAATGACCGCTTTTCCGGCCTAACGCCGGAAAACGCATCCCCAGCCGGGGAGGGCTCGAATCGAGCTGGCGACCGGCGCGACGCGAGGTTCTGTGCGCCAGTCCGTCCAGATTGCGGACGGACTCAAGTTGCATCGTTGGCGATTCCGGTCGATTTCGTCTGAATTCCGAACACTTTGGGCGATTTCTATCGGGGATTCCCTTGGTGAGGCATGGCCGGATGGGGATTAAAGTCTTCCTCCTGACCGGAGCGCCACCGGTGCGATTGAGACTCATTGGTAGTAGACCGATGGCCCGCCTCCCCAGTCGGCGAACTCGTCAAACAGCTTCGCCGCTCGCCGGGTGCGATTCGAGCTCGGGTCTGCCAGTTTTGGCGTTTAAAGGTAAAAAAACCGCAGGCGAGCAAGCGAATGCAGAATTCAAGTCAGATCTTTTCGCTCCCTGAAAATGACGCACGGGTCAGTTCGTCCTGGGAAAAATTTCTGACCGGTGGGGCGTGTGAATCTGATGCTCTGCGACGTCTGATAGACGACTCTTGGCGCCGTTGTCAAACGGCTGATGTGGACCCCGAGAGAGACAAGGCCCCGCCCCCACTGGGTGAGGACGCGCTTCAGCGTCTCCTTGAGGAGCACGATGAATTGTTGTCGGCGGGGACGCCGGTGATGGCACATGCCCGCCAATTCCTCGACGAGACTGGCACCGTCATGGTCCTGACCACCAACGGTGGCGTCGTTTTGAATCTTGAGGGCGATCCCTCGACATCTGCTGCGGCGGCAGAGCGGATTCGAATGCTGCCAGGTAGCAGTTGGAGTGAAGCGGCCTGCGGCACCAACGCGATCGGCACGGCTCTGGCGATTGGGCAACCGGTACAGATTCACTCGGCGGAGCATTACTGTGCTGGTATCAAGCGCTGGACATGTTCCGCCACGGTAGTTCGTGATCCTTACGACAACAGCATTCTTGGCGTCGTGGATGTATCGGGTCTCAACTCGACCTACAACCGCCATAGCCTCGCTTTGGTGGTGACGACAGCAAGCCGCATCGAGAGTCGCCTTGCCAGACGCGAGATGGAGTTGCGTTACCGCTTGCTCGATCTTTGTGTTTCACGCGTCGGAGGCCCTTCATCCGACGGAGTCATTTTGCTCGATCGACGAGGCAACCCAATCAAGGCCTCCGATCGTGCCCAAGCGGCATTGAACACTCTGAGCGCGAATGGGCGGATGACCGCTCCAATTGAGCTGTCAAAACTGAAAATTCCGGCTCACCTCAAAGGTGACGTACGCGCCAATTTGCCCGACTGGTTGAACCATGATTGGCTTGAGCCCATCATCGAAAATGGCCAGAAGCTGGGCTCGATATTGACGATCCCGAACCGGAGTTCACACGTGAGCCAGCGGCGCGTGGAGAGAGAGCCCATCAAGAACGTCGCCGAAAAGAGCGCAACCTTTGGGCGAGTGATCGGCACTTCACCCAAACTGCTTGAGGCCGTGGGGTGTGCTCAGCGGCTTGCGAAGTCCACCGTACCGATCTTGCTGCTTGGTGAAACTGGTGTGGGCAAAGACGTCTTTGCCCACGCGATCCATGAAACCGGAGCAGCCGCCGAGGCGCCCTTCGTCGCCTTGAATTGCGGAGCGTTCTCTCGCGAATTGTTGACCAGTGAGCTGTTTGGTTACGCCGAAGGCGCATTCACTGGAGCTCGCCGTGGTGGGATGATCGGCAAAATTGAGGCCGCCAGTGGCGGCACTCTGTTTCTCGACGAAATCGGTGAAATGCCGCTAGACCTCCAGCCCCATTTCCTGCGGGTTTTGGAAGATGGTACGATCTACCGGCTAGGCGAAAACAAGGCTCGCAAGGTGTCTTTCCGTTTGGTGGCGGCGACCAATCGAGATCTTCGCAAGGATGTTGCTGAGGGTCGGTTTCGCATGGATCTGTATTACCGGATTGCGGTGGCCGCCATCAATGTGCCGCCGTTGCGGGAGCGTGTGCAGGACATTCCAGCAATTGCTGACTATTTCTTGGAAAAACTCGCAAAGCTGCATGGCATTCCTCGGCCAACCCTTAGCGGCGATGCGTTGGATTTGCTGCTGCGCGGTGACTGGCCGGGCAATGTGCGTGAGTTGAGAAACGTTTTAGAGCGGGCCATGTTGATGTGCGCCGATCCGGTTCTGACTCCGGAATCGCTCCCGCCAGAATTTCACGTCCTGCCGCCGTTGGATCGACCCAGCACGCAAGGTGCCGGACCCGGCGTCGAAGTGAAAAGTCTTGAGCAAGCCGAGAAGGCGACCATCATTGCGATGATTGAGCGGCAGAAGGGCAATATGACGGCAGTCGCTCGGGAGTTAGGAATTGCAAAAAGCACGCTGTACGTGAAGCTTAAAAAATTTGATATCGGAGCGGGGTCCCTCGGCAGCCAAGCCCCCATGGGCGATGTGCAAGGGATCGATAGCGCGCCTTTGCGGGCTGCGACCGT
>CANBSV010000162.1 GCA_947372225.1 Burkholderiales bacterium
CAAGGGTTCGATGTCGAGGCCATCGCCAAGGACATCGCCAAGCGCCCCTTCATCCTGGTAGGCACCACCGCGCTGCTGCTGATGCTGCCGCTGGCCGCCACCTCGTTCAACCGCGCCATCAAGGCACTGGGCGCTGCGCGCTGGCAGCGGCTGCACCGTGCCGTCTACGCCACAGCGCTGCTCGCGCTGCTGCATTTCTTCTGGATGCGCGCAGCCAAACACAACTTTGCCGAGTGGAGCGTGTACGCCATCGTCATCGGCGCTTTGCTGGGCTGGCGGCTGCGACGGTGGGTCTTGAGTCGGCGCCAACGCTGATCTCCTCAGCGCGTGACCAGGGTATGTTCACTGAGGACTCCTCGGGCAGCTGGACTCAAGCGAAGCCCCAAAAAAACGGGCCTCATGGCGGTTCAAGCAATGTGCTCAGGGCGCCAAGCCCGTCGCGCACGGCGCATGCAAAACCCCCTATTCGCGGGATGTACACCCGCTCAAGGTCACGCGACACTTATCGCACCGGGGGACAGGAATCCCATCGACACGCTGTCAAGCAGACGTTGCGACTTCCGGATGGTCTCTATACCCACCAACGAATTTCCAAAGGCTCCTCGATGAAAGCATCCCTCAAACTCGCAGCCGTCGCGCTCGGCTGCCTGGGCGCCATCGCCGCCCACGCGAACCCGATCGTCACGACCAACTTTGATTTCTACAAGTTGGGCAATGCCAGCGGCAACTTCACGCCCACGAGCGGCACGTTCTACAACGGCAGTCAGGGCTGCTCGGGCAGCGACCTGTGCAGCTCCAAGGTGTTCGACGGCCACGGCACCAAATCTTTTGGCGGCAGCTTGGTGTACAGCCTGAACGGGATCACCGCCACCGCGTCAGCCATAGCCGGTAATCATCTCGCACCGGCAACGGTGGTGCAGGACCACGAGAGCCCTTGGACGATGGACCAGTCAGGTCATGCCATCAAAGGTGCTGGCCTTGGCGTTTACAGCACCTACAACGACACCTCTGATGACAACATTCAAAGCAATGAATGGTTGACCATCACGTTCGACAAAGCTGTCACGATCAAAGGCATAGGCCTGCAAAACGACGGGCACGTCAATTTCGGTACCGGCAAGTCGTTCCTCTTGTCGGTCGACGGCGGCGCAGTCGTCACTGAGACTTGGGGCGGCGGCGCCACCGATGACTATGACCTGACCGGCACCAGCTTCAGGTTTTCGACTGTCGGCATCAACAGCCGGGCCTACAGCCAGCTGTACCTGTCAGAGCTGGATGTGGTCGCAGCAGTGCCCGAACCAGAAACCTACGCTTTGATGCTGGCTGGACTGGCTTTGGTGGGTGCTGCTGCCAAGCGGCGCCAAGCCAAGTGACCTGGCAGGGTCCCTGCGATCAAAAGCCGGCCCCGGTGGCCGGCTTTTTTGTGCCTGCGTCGGTCGGGTGCTGGCTGCGATGAAAGTGGCGGCTAGCGAAGGTGCGGATAGAGGTTGGGTGGCGCCCCAATCGAGCAGCCCCCAAAGAAAAAATCCCCAAGTCATTGATCAACTTGAGGATTTCGTCTTGCGCGGTTCACTGTGGAACCTGCTTTGGTAGGCCGTGCTGGGCTCGAACCAGCGACCAAAGGATTATGCGTACCACTTCGGCTTTCGCCGCCCGTTTCCGGTTCGTGGTCTGGACTCTGTCTTGCCTTTCGGCCTTCCCGTCGAGTCTCTACACGTTCTCCCTGAAGGAGCTTCGCTCGGCGTTGGCATCGCAAGCCTGGGCCTGCCTTAGCGTTCACCGAATTTGAGAAGTTCTACCTCGGAGCAACTCGCGCTACCCCGGGCAACCCGTTTGAAACCACCCGTGTGCCGCAAGGCATTTAGGGTGTTTCTTCAAGTCCTCTGCTCTAACCAACTGAGCTAACGGCCCCCGGGGGGAATTTTCGCACGCGCTCGGCGTGCGGCGGCGCGCCGGCTACTTGTTGCTCAGTGCGTTGCTGACCAAACGCGAGGTGATGTCCACGATCTGGATCATGCGGTCGTAGGCCATGCGCGTGGGGCCGATGACGCCCAAAGTGCCCACGATGATCCCGTCGACGACATAGGGCGCTGACACGACCGAGAGTTCTTCATAGGGCACCACGCGGCTTTCGCCGCCGATGTAGATGCGCACGCCTTCGGCGCGGCTGCTCACATCGAGCAAGCGCATGAGCTGGGTCTTTTGCTCGAAGAGATCGAACAGCTTGCGCAACGAGCCCATGTCACTGGAAAAGTCCTGCACGGTGAGCAAGTTGCGCTCGCCGGAGATCACGACTTGCTCCTGGCTGTCGGCCAGCGCTTCAGAACCAGCTTGCACCGCCGCTTGCATCAAGGTGGCGATCTCGCCGCGCAGCACATCGACTTCGGTCTTGAGCCGTTCGCGGATGGCCTCGAGCGTGAGGCCTGCGTAGTGCGCTGTGAGGTAGTTGCTGGCTTCAAGCAGCTGCGCCTGGGTGTAGTCCTGGGCCGTGAAGATGACGCGGTTTTGCACGTCGCCATCGGGTGCCACCAGGATCACCAGGACCCGGCGCTCGCTCAGGCGCATGAACTCGATGTGGTGGAACACGCTGGCCTTGCGCGGCGCCGTCACCACGCCCACAAAACTTGACAGGCTCGACAGCAGATGCGCCGCGTTGGCGATCACGCGCTGCGGCTGGTCGGCAGCGAGCTGAGTGCTCTCGAGGCCAGCCGCGTCGCCCAGGCTCAGCGGCTGCGCGGTCATCATGGTGTCCACGAACATGCGGTAGCCGCGCGCCGTGGGAATGCGCCCGGCGCTGGTGTGCGGGCTGACGATCAGGCCGAGTTCTTCCAGATCGGCCATCACGTTGCGGATGGTGGCAGGCGAGAGCTCCAGCCCGGAGGCCTTCGACAACGTGCGCGAACCCACCGGCTGGCCATCGGCGATGTAGCGCTCGACCAGGGTCTTGAGCAGTGATCTGGCGCGGTCATCCATGGTTTTTTGATTGTAGGTTGGGGGGTTTTCGCTGCGCCCTTGCCAAAAGTGCTGTGGTGTAATTTCTCCATGAAAAGCCGGTTCCGTCATGCAGCGTTGGTAGGCAAGTACAACGTGCTGGGCAGCCGCAAAGTGCTCGATGAGGTGGCGCGTTTTCTCCTCGCACAGGGGCTTGAAGTCTCGATGGAGCGGCAAACGGCGCTCAACACCGGACTGACCGATTACGGCGCTCTGACCCCGGCCGAACTGGGCCACAGTTGCGATATCGCCGTGGTGGTCGGCGGAGACGGGACCATGCTGGGCATGGCGCGCCAAATGGCCCGATTTGGCATTCCGCTGGTGGGCATCAACCAGGGCCGTCTGGGCTTCATCACCGACATTCCCATCGGCGAATTTGCCACTGCGCTGGCGCCGATGATCGCCGGCAGCTACGAAGAAGAGCACCGCACCATGCTCGAAGGCAGCGTCTTGCGCGATGGCGAAGCGATCTTCGAGGCGTTTGCGCTCAACGACGTGGTGGTCAGCCGCGGTGCCACTTCGAGCATGGTCGAGCTCAAGATCGACATTGGCAATGAGAGCGTGACGAATTTGCG
>CANBSV010000163.1 GCA_947372225.1 Burkholderiales bacterium
CTGGTGCTGGTGCTGGTGCTGGTGCTGGTGCTGGCACTGGTGCTGGTGCCACGGCGACAAGTGATGACGCAGGTAGGTAGCAGGCTTTCACCACCCCAATCTTGGGGTCACGTCCGAACGTGCTGACGTCGCACCTGAATGCACCCGCCGCAAAAGAGCGCAATGAATATGCTCCCGCGGCCCCAAAGGCCACTCTGGAGGGCGTCGTCAGGACGCAGGTGCCGCCTTCAATCGCACAAGGCTGCGCAAGGAACGGCATCCCGGCGATGGTGAAATACAAGCCAGTGGCAGGTGGATCCTCAGCCAGCAAATCCTCGACAGACAGGTCGTCCCAACCATCGCTTCGCAATAAGTCCGGGGCCTGCGATGCACCGGAAGGCTGCTCAGGCAACCGACCCTCTTGAACAGCCCACAGTGAGGAGGACGACCCTAGAGCGCCGAGCACCAAAATTGATTTAAGTAAAAAGTTCATTTTTTCTCCCACAGCTTAGGGTTGTCGCCAGCGACACAGTGCCTGGAATGCCAGAGGTCGGGTACTTGGAAAAGGTCTTTCTTTGACAAATATCAAAAGGGCGGAACTTGCAAATTGGCTTGTGCACGCGTCCTTGGATACCTTTGCTCGCTCATCCCGATCGTCGAACTTCCTGACGCTTACTCTTTGACCATCCATTCCGGACACACCGACGGTGTCGGTATGGCTGTGAGCAATGTCCGCAACAATGCATCCGTTTGCCGTTGCCCAACACAGCAGTCGGGGCGCAGATCGGTAAACCTAGGTAGGTCATCGGCAGCTATCAGTGTCGCTTGAGGGCTGCGCTGTAAGCACGGGCCGCCAGTTGCAAGCAAAGGTTTCCGGGTCGCCAGTCCACGTAAACTCCGTTCGACTCACGCCAGCAACAAGCCCCATGAAGCCACTGACCGTTTCCATCATCCTGGCGATCCTCATGGGCTCAGCGTCGGTTGTGGGCTTTGTTGCGAGGCCGTCAACCAAAGCCACCCAAGTGGGACCGCGTTTCGTATTGGAGGACACCATTCCCCATCAGTTCGGCGACTGGCACGAAATGGCCGAGCGCGGTGCCCAGGTGGTCGACCCGGGGACAAAGCAGTTGCTCGACAAGCTCTACAGCCAGATGCTGACCCGGACCTACGTGAATTCAGCCGGCTATCAGGTGATGTTGTCGCTGGCGTATGGCGACGACCAACGTGGGGGGCTCGCCGCGCACAAGCCTGAGGTGTGCTATCCGGCCCAAGGCTTCACCTTGCACGGTTTGACTGAGGTGCAACTGGCCACTCCTTTTGGTGAGATCGCTGCCAAGCGTCTCAGTACCAGTATTGGCGTGCGCAAGGAACCAGTGACCTATTGGTTCGCCGTGGGTGACACGGCCATCAAGAACAAAGTTCAGCAGCGGCTGGTCGAAATCAAGCTGAGTCTGACCGGGCAGATTCCAGACGGCCTGCTGTTCAGAGTGTCATCGATCGATGACAACACCGCTGGCGCTTTCGCTGCGCAGGATCAATTCATTGCGGATTTGTTAGGCGCCGTCCCGGTCGATGGACGCAGGCGTTTGAGCGGACTGGGGAACAAGCCAGCCGGGGGCTGACAAGCATGCCCCCGCCGGCAGATTCAGGGCATCAGTCAGTTGATCGTCCGATGCCCTTGTATTCAATGCCCAGCTCGCGCATCAGTGACGGTTCGTAAAGGTTACGGCCGTCGATCACCACCGGCTGCTTGAGCGCCGCCTTCATGGCGTCGAAGTCGGGACTCTTGAATTCTTTCCACTCGGTGATGATGATGAGGGCGTCCGCCCCTTCGAGGGCCTGTGCTTGGCTTGTGGCATAGGTCAACCCTGACACTCCCTCCAGAGTGCGTTGGGCCTCGGGCATGGCTACGGGGTCGTAGGCGCAGATGCTGGCGCCTCGGCGCACCAGTTCCGTGATGATGATCCGGCTCGGCGCTTCACGCATGTCGTCGGTGTTGGGCTTGAAAGCCAGGCCCCACACCCCGAAACGTCGGCCTGTCAGGTTCTCACCGAACCGCGCGACGACCTTGTCGACCAACACATGCTTTTGCCGGTCGTTGGCGGACTCCACGGCTTGCAGCACTTGAAGTTCGACGCCGGCGCCTCGGGCCGTCTTGACCAAGGCCTTGACGTCCTTCGGGAAGCATGAGCCGCCGTAACCTGCTCCCGCGTAGAGAAAGTGGTACCCGATGCGGGGGTCACTCCCGATGCCCTTGCGCACCAGTTCGATGTCCACGCCGACTTTGTCGGCCAGCAACGCCAGTTCGTTCATGAAGCTGATGCGAGTGGCAAGCATTGAGTTGGCGGCGTACTTGGTGAACTCAGCGCTCTTGATGTCCATCACCAGCAGCCGATCGTGGTTGCGGATGAACGGTGAATAAAGCGCGCGCATCAACAGGATCGCGCGGTCATCCTCAGCGCCGACCACGATGCGGTCTGGCTTCATGAAGTCTTCGATCGCCGCACCTTCCTTCAGGAACTCGGGATTCGAGACCACGGAAAAGTCGACGCTCACTCCACGCTGCGCCAGTTCTTCTGCTACCGCGGCCTTGACTCGAGAACCGGTGCCCACCGGCACCGTGCTCTTGTCAATGATGACCTTGTAGTCGGTCATGTGGCGGCCCACATTGCGGGCGGCTTCCAGCACGTACTGCAGATCGGCGGAGCCATCTTCGTCCGGCGGCGTGCCCACGCCGATGAACTGCAAGGTGCCGTGGTTGACAGCAGCGACGATGTCCGTGGTGAACTGCAAACGACCGGCGGCGCGGTTGCGTGTCACCATCTCTTGCAGTCCGGGCTCATGAATTGGAATGCCGCCTTCTTGGAGGATCCGGATCTTGGCCGCATCGACATCGAGGCACACCACGTGGTTGCCCATTTCCGCGAGGCAGGTGCCGCTGACCAAGCCGACGTAACCCGTTCCGATGACGGTGATCTTCATGCGTATTTCCTGAAAATATGGATTGACCTGAGAGGTAGCTGTTACTTCACGCGGCCGTAGGTGTCGTCGAAACGAACGATGTCGTCCTCTCCCAGATAGCTGCCTGACTGCACTTCGATGATCTCGAGCGGCACTTTCCCTGGGTTCGCCAGCCGGTGCACGGTACCCAGCGGGATGTACGTGCTCTGATTTTCGGTGAGCAATATGACTTGATCACCATTGGTCACTTCAGCCGTGCCCTTCACGACGATCCAGTGCTCGGCGCGGTGATGGTGCTTTTGCAGGCTGAGCGATGCCCCCGGCTTGACAAGGATGCGCTTGACCTGAAACCTCGAACCAGCGTCGATGCCGTCGTACCAACCCCAAGGTCGATGCACCAAGCGGTGAACGTTGTGCTCGCTGCGGCCAGCGCGCTGGAGTTGAGAGACGATGTGCTTCACGTCCTGTCCGCGGCTGCGGTCCACGACCAGCACCGCATCGGGCGTCTCGACCACGATCACATTGTCCAGACCCACGACGCTGACGAGACGGCTGGTGGCGTGCACAAGCGTGTTGCTGCTGTCGCGCACGATCGTGTCACCCACTGC
>CANBSV010000164.1 GCA_947372225.1 Burkholderiales bacterium
CTGCACTACGGTCAGGGTAAGTGGTATCCGGGCGAGCAGCTTCCGCGCTGGTCGCTCAACCTGTACTGGCGCAAGGACGGCGAGCCGGTGTGGACGCACCCCGAAATGTTCGCCAGCGAGCACCAGGACTACAAGGTCACCGACGTTCAGGCGCAGCAGTTCCTGAGCAGCGTGGCCAAGCGCCTGGCGCTCGATCCCAAATACGTGTTCCCCACCTTCGAGGACACCTGGTACTACCTGTGGCGCGAGCGCAAGCTGCCCACCAATGTCGACCCGTTCGACGCGCGCCTGGCCGATCCGCTGGAGCGCGACCGCCTGCGCAAGGTCTTCAGCCAGGGGCTCGACAAGGTCGTCGGTCATGTGCTGCCGGTGGCCCGCACCACCGGTGCCGGTCCGCGCTGGACCACCGGCAAGTGGTTCCTGCGCGCCGAGCGCTGCTATCTGGTGCCGGGCGATTCGCCATTGGGCTTTCGCCTGCCGCTCGATTCACAGCCCTGGGCTGCCGAAGGCGACATGCCGTGGGTTCATGCGCCCGATCAAACCCAGACCTTTGCGCCGCTGCCGCCGTATCGCCGATTGCGCTATGCGCAAGGTGCCACCGAAGGCGTCACCGTCACCGGCGCCATGGGCGAGGCCACCGGCTCTGGCTCCGGCTTGACCAAGGGCACCGCCGGTGCACCGGGATCGCTTGCCGCACGACGCGCCGAACTGGCCAGTGCGAAAGTGCCCGCGCCGTTCGAGTCCGCCGGCTGGATCACCCGCACCGCGTTGTGCGCCGAGCCGCGCAATGGGCGGCTGTACATCTTCATGCCGCCGATGTCGGTGCTCGAGGACTACCTGGAGCTCGTCACGGCTGTCGAGGACACCGCCGTCGAGATGAAGCTGCCAGTCATCCTCGAGGGCTACGAGCCGCCGCGCGATCCGCGCCTGGCCACGCTGCGCGTCACCCCCGACCCGGGCGTCATCGAAGTCAACATCCACCCCGCCCACACTTGGGGTGAACTGGTCGACCAGACCACGCACCTGTACCAAAGCGCCCACGAAACGCGTCTGTCGACCGAGAAGTTCATGCTCGACGGGCGCCACACCGGCACCGGCGGCGGCAACCACTTCGTGCTTGGCGGTGCCACGGTGGCCGATTCACCCTTCCTGCGCCGGCCTGATCTGCTGGCCAGCATGATCGGCTACTGGCACAACCACCCGGCGCTCAGCTACCTGTTCTCGGGTCTGTTCGTCGGCCCCACCAGCCAGGCGCCGCGCGTCGACGAGGCCCGCAACGATTCGGTCTACGAGATCGAGATCGCCTTTGCGGAGTTGCAGCGTGTGACCAGCGACTTCGGTGCGGGCGAGGGCGCCTGCCCGCCATGGCTGATCGACCGTCTGCTGCGCAACTTGCTCATCGACGTGACGGGCAACACCCATCGCGCCGAGTTCTGCATCGACAAGCTGTATTCACCCGACGGCCCGACCGGCCGACTGGGTCTGCTCGAGATGCGTGCCTTCGAGATGCCGCCGCACGCCCGCATGAGCCTCACGCAGCAGTTGCTCATGCGCGCGCTGGTGTCGCGCTTCTGGAAGGAACCGTACCGTCCGACGCGACTCAAGCGCTGGAACACCGAGTTGCACGACCGCTTCATGCTGCCGCACTTCATCTGGCAGGACTTGTGTGATGTGGTCGAAGAGCTCAACGCCTTCGGCTACCCGATCAAGGCCGACTGGTTTGCGCCGCACCTGAACTTCCGCTTCCCGCGTCTGGGTGATTTCGTGGCCAAGGGCGTCGAAGTCGAGTTGCGCATGGCCCTCGAGCCGTGGCACGTGCTGGGCGAGGAAAACGCCGCAGGCGGTACCGCGCGCTTCGTCGATTCGTCGCTCGAGCGGATTCAGATCCGTGCCACCGGCCTGGTGGGCGACCGCCATGTGGTCACCTGCGACGGCCGGGTCGTGCCGCTGCAGCCCACGGGCCGCGTGGGTGAATTCGTGGGGGCGGTTCGCTACCGTGCCTGGAATCCACCTTCGGCGCTGCACCCCACCATCGATGTGCACGCACCGCTGACGGTCGACTTGCTCGACACCTGGATGAGCCGATCCATAGGCGGGTGCCAGTACCACGTGGCGCACCCGGGCGGGCGCAGCTATGACACCTTCCCGGTCAACGCCTACGAGGCCGAGGCCAGGCGCTTGAACCGGTTTTTCCGCATCGGCCACACGCCCGGTACGATGCAAGTGCCACGCGAAGAGCGCAACCCCAACTTCCCCTTCACGCTCGACTTGCGGCGCGCTCCACCGGCCGCCTGATCGACGGGCACGGATCATGGGCGGGATGTGCAGCGATACTGCTGCAGCCCGCCTTCGGGCGATCAACCTGGGCCTGATGGAGTGGATGGTGTGAGATGTTGAGCCGGCTCCTGTCAGGTTATGCCTCGGCCGAAGGGCGCTACGACGAATTGCTGTCGGCGCCCGGTGTCCCGCGTGCCCACTGGGAGGACTTCCTGCGCTCGCTGGCGTCGCGCGAGGGTGTCGAGGTCAGCGAAACGCTGTCCCTCATGGAACGCGAGATCCGCGAGAACGGGATCACCTACAACGTCTACGCCGACCCGAAGGGCGCCGACCGTCCCTGGGAAGTCGACCCGTTGCCGCTGCTGATTTCCCCGACCGAATGGGATGAGCTGTCGGCCGGCATCGCGCAGCGCGCCGATCTGCTCAACCGGGTGCTGGCCGACATCTACGGCCCGCAAGAGTTGTTGCGCTCGGGCGCGATCCCGCCATCGATCATCTTCGGCCACAGCGGTTACCTGCATCAGGTGCAAGGCATCCGCCCGCCCGGAGGTGTGCACCTGTTCAACTACGCGGCCGATCTGGCGCGCTCGCCCGATGGCCACTGGTGGGTGGTCAACGACCGCACGCAAGCACCTTCGGGCGCGGGCTACGCGCTGGAAAACCGGCTGGTCGTGTCGCGGGTGTTTCCGCAGATGTTTCGCGACCTGCATGTGCAGCATCTGGCGTCGTTCTTCGATGCGCTGCGCGAGTCGCTGTTGCGCTGGGCGCCGCGCGATGCGGCCGAGCGCGCAGGCGATCGCGGCCAGGCGCTCATCGTGCTGCTCACGCCGGGCCCCTACAACGAGACGTACTTCGAGCATGCACTGCTCGCGCGCTACCTCGGCTTTCCGCTGGTCGAGGGCAGCGACCTGACGGTGCGCGACGGCTGCGTGTGGATGAAGACGGTCGAAGGCCTCAAGCGCGTCAACGCGGTGCTGCGCCGCCAGGACGACGATTACTGCGATCCACTCGAACTGCGCTCCGACTCGGCCCTGGGCGTGCCTGGGCTGACCGATTGCGCAAGGCGCGGCACGGTGCTGCTGGCCAACGCGCTGGGCTCAGGCGTGCTCGAGTCAGGCGCGCTGCTGGGCTACTTGCCCAAGCTCAGCGAAAAGCTGCTGGGTGAGCCGCTCAAGCTGCCCTCGGTGGCCACCTGGTGGCTGGGCGAGCCCGCTGCGCTCGACGACGCCTGGGGCCGTCTCGACAAGCTCATCATCAAGCCGCTCGAGCG
>CANBSV010000165.1 GCA_947372225.1 Burkholderiales bacterium
GGCCGGCCGAAAGGTTCTGGGAACAGACCGCTGCTGCGGGGCGACGGGCTCCGCGGCGCTGCGATCGGCATGCACCGAGGCACTTCTATGCACACGCAGCACAGCTCATCGTCCGCGCCCGCCAGACCGGGAGTGCTGGCCGACTTGTCCATGCGCAAGAAGCTGCTGCTCAACGCCGCGATCCCGTTGCTGCTGTTGGGCGCTTTCTCGGTGTGGCTGTGGCTCGGTCTGACCGGCATGCAGCACCGCGTGAGCGACCAGGTCACGGCCAAGGTGCAGTTTGCGCTGCTGGCCAAGGACCTCGAGCGCAACGTGGTGCAGGTGCAGCAGTTCCTGTCGGATGTGTCGGCCACGCGTGGTCTGGATGGGCTTGACGACGGGTTCAAGCTGTCGAGCGACAACCGCGCCGAATTCCTGTCCAACGTGGAACGCTTTCGCAGCTATCTGAAAGCCCAGCACGCTGACGCGCAGTTGCGAGCGCTCGAAGCGGTATCGGTCAGCTTCGATGTCTACTTCAAGGCCGGGGTCGACATGGCGCACGCTTACGTCGATGGCGGACCTGCGCAGGGCAACAAGCTCATGCCCGCCTTTGACAAGGCCAGCCAGACGCTGCAAGAAGGGCTCGATGCGTTCGTCAAGTCCGAGATCCAGAAGATGGACGCCGACGTGGCGGGGTTGAGCGAGCAGGCCAGCTCGATGAAGCAGGCCGCCGTGGTGCTCTGCCTGGGCGTGGGTGTGCTGGTGCTGCTGGCGAACTGGGCCATCGGTGGCGCGGTCTTGCGTCCGGTGCAACTCGCTGCGGACGTGGCATCGCGCATCGCCCGGGGAGACCTGCGACACCGCGACATTCCGACGACCCACGACGAGATCGGCGCCATGCTCGGCTCGATGGGTGCCATGCAGGAGTCGCTGCGCGAGCTGGTCTCGCAGGTGCAAGCCGGCATCGATCAGGTGGGCACGGCTTCGAGCGATCTGGCCCTGGCCAACGGCGAACTCAGCGCACGCAACGAACGTCAGGCCGCGGCGCTGGAGCAAACCTCGGCGTCGATGCAGCAGCTGGGCGAGACGGTGTCGCACAACGCCGCCAATGCGGATTCGGCCAACCGGCTGGCGCAGCAGGCTTGCGATGTCGCCGTGAGCGGTGGCCAGGTGGTGTCCGAGGTGGTCGACACGATGAAGGAAATCAACGAGACCTCGCGTCGCGTGAGCGAGATCGTCGGCGTCATCGACGGCATCGCCTTCCAGACCAACATCCTGGCGCTCAACGCCGCCGTGGAGGCCGCGCGTGCGGGCGAGCAGGGGCGCGGCTTCGCGGTGGTGGCCACCGAAGTGCGCGTGCTGGCCGGTCGCTGCACGGGCGCCGCACGTGAAATCCGTCAACTCATCAGCAGCAGCGTTCAGCAGCTCGACAGCGGCACCGCGCTGGTCGCGCGCGCCGGCGCCACCATGGGCGACGTGGTGTCTTCCATCGAGCGTGTGACCGAGGCGGTGCGCGAGATCAGCGAGGCCGGCCGCCAGCAAAGCGCCAGCGTGTCGGAAGTGGCGCAGGCCGTGGCCTTGATGGACGAGGCCACGCAGAAAAATGCAGCGCTGGTCGATCAGACTGCCGCTGCGGCCGAGACGCTCAAGGGGCAGGCGCAAAACCTGATTCAGGCGGTGCGCGTGTTCAATCTTGGCGACACGGCGGCGCTGGCCTGAGCGGCGACCTGCTGTGCCGGCGCGCGACGCTGGCGGCCGGCACCGGCAGCGCGATCAATGCAGGGCGGGTGCACCCGCATGGTCGCGGTCAGGCCGGCGCCAGGGATCGATGTGCGACATCAGGTTGAGCACGCGGTGGCGCTGCAGCACCCGCTGCTGAGCGGCCACCGCGATCTCGTGACCGGCCTCGACGCTGATGTCGGCATCGACCTCGATGTGCGCATCGACCACGATCATGTCGCCCATCTTGCGGGTGCGCACGTCGTGCACACCGATCACGCCGGGCGTGTGCTCCAGCGTCTCGCGGATGGCCTTGACCTCGGCGTCATCGACCGAGCGGTCCATCAGGTCGTGCAGCGCATCCCAGCCGAATTTCCAGCCCATCTTCGTCACCATGCAGCCCACGATGAGCGCGGCAATCGGGTCGAGGATCGGGTAACCCGCCAGGTTGCCCGCAATGCCCACGCCCACCACCAGCGACGAGGCGGCATCCGAGCGGGCGTGCCAGGCGTTGGCCACCAGCATGGTCGATTTCACCCGTTTGGCCACGGCCAGCATGTAGCGAAACAGCACCTCCTTGGCGATGAGCGCGCTGCCGGCCACCCACAGCGCGACCGCGTGCACCGTGGCCACGGTCTCCGGTGCGGTGATCTTGAGAAACGCAGACCACAGCATGCCCGCGCCCACGCCCAGCAGCAGTGCGCCCAGCACCAGCGAGCCGGCGGTCTCGAAGCGCTGATGCCCGTAGGGGTGTTCCTCGTCGGCGTCCTTCTGGCTGTGGCGATTGGCCAGCAGCACCACGAAATCGGCCACCAGATCGGACAGCGAATGCACGCCATCGGCGATCAGGCCTTGCGACTTGGCGAGCAGACCCACGGTGATCTGCGTGATGGTCAACACCAGATTCACGCCCACGCTGACCCAGGTGCTGCGCGAGGCGGCCTCGGAGCGTTCGGCGGGGCTGAACAGCGAGTCTTCGGAGTCGTCGGTGAGTTTGTCGAACTGCATGGGCCTGAGTGCTTGATGAGTGGATGGCGGTGTGCGATTGCACGCACAGGTCGGGCCAGCCTAAGGCCTGAATATGAACGATGTCTGAGCACGGTCAAGGGCCGCGGGTTGTTAAGCCATTCCTAAGGCAGTGTCGGCAAGATGGCAATCAAGGAGTTGCCCATGAACCTGAGCTGGATGTTTCGCTGTCTGAGCGCGGCCTCGCTGGCCGGCGCCGCCGTGGCGGGTTCGGCGCAAGCCGCCACGCCGATCGAGCAGCTGGCTGCCTACACGGCGCTGGCCGGCTCACCACCCAGCGCCGAGCGCGGGCGCACGCTGTTCACGACCCGTCACGGCCGTGAGTGGAGCTGTTCGTCGTGCCATGGTGCCGAGCCGCGTCAGGACGGCAAGCACGCCTCCACCGGCAAGGTGATCGCGCCTTTGGCGCCTGCCTTCAATGCGCAGCGTTTCACCGACACGGCCAAGACCGAAAAATGGTTTCGTCGCAACTGCAACGACGTCATCGGCCGTGAATGCAGCCCGGCCGAGAAGGCCGACGTGCTCGGCTGGTTGCTGACGATCAAGCCATGAACGCTGCCATGTCGCCAGACCCGCGCCCGGCGCTGAACCGCCCGGGCCTTCGCATGAAGCAACAAGCACTCGGATTTCGCCGCGCCCTGCTGGCCTGCGTCGCCTGCCTTGCCTGCGTGAGCAGTGCGCATGCCGAGGGCGGCCGGAGCATGGCTGCGGCATCGCCTTCGCCCAAGTACCGACAGGAGTGCGCGGCCTGCCACATCGCCTACCCGCCGGGGCTGCTGCCTGCCGCCTCGTGGCAGCGCGTGATGAACAACCTTCCGCA
>CANBSV010000166.1 GCA_947372225.1 Burkholderiales bacterium
TTCACCGAGTTCATGATCAGTTCGGTCACGTCCGAGTTCTCGGGCTGCGTGCTCTACACCGAGTTAAAAAAACGCGTGACCAATCCAGACGTCAAGGAACTGATGTCGCTCATGGCGCGTGACGAAAGCCGGCACGCCGGCTTCATCAACCAGTGGCTGAAAGACTTCGGCATCGGCGTCGATCTGGGCTTTCTGGTCAAGGCCAAGAAATACACCTACTTCCGCCCGAAGTTCATCTTCTACGCCACCTACCTGTCCGAGAAGATCGGCTACGCCCGCTACATCGCGATCTACCGTCAGGTGGAGCGGCACCCGGAACTGTGCTTCCACCCCATCTTCAAGTGGTTCGAGCGCTGGTGCAACGATGAATTCCGCCACGGCGAGGCGTTTGCCTTGCTGATGCGCGCCGACCCGACGCTGCTGACGGGCGTCAACAAGTTGTGGATCCGTTTCTTCGTGCTGGCCGTGTACGCCACCATGTACGTGCGCGACCACCAACGCCCGGAGATGCATGCAGCCATGGGGCTGAACCCGACCGAATACGACTACGAGGTGTTCCGCATCACCTCCGAGATCACCAAGCAGGTGTTCCCGCTGACGCTCAACATCGACGACCCGCGTTTTCGCGCCGGTCTCGAGCGGCTGCGCAAGATCTCGAACGCCATGGATGAAGCCACCGCGCAGGGCGGCTTGATCAATGGCATCAAGAAGGTCGGATTGCGCCTGGCCGCAGCCGCCACCTTCGCGCGACTGTTTTGCCTGCCCACGCAGGCCAATGCACTGCCGGTGGACATCCGGGTGGCGCCCGCCTGGTGAGTTAAAACTGCCGGACCCCGTCCACCGCAGAAACACCATGAGCCAATATGCGCTGCCACTGATCTACACACTGTTCGTGTGGTGGTTCAGCACGGGAGTCATCCTCTTTCTCAATGGCATGCCCCGCCGCACCTTCAAGTGGACGATGCTGGGCACCACGCTCGTGCTGCTGGGAGCATTGATCGGCCTGGGCATGACCCGTGACGACACCAGTGTGTCCGGCGCCTATCTGGCATTCACCTGCGGCTTGCTGGTGTGGGCGTGGCAGGAAGTCGCTTTCCTGCTGGGCTACGTCACCGGGCCTCGCCGCACGCCTTGTCCGACAGCCTCGTCGGGGTGGAATCGGGCCGGCCATGCCTTGATGGCGGTTCTGCACCATGAACTGGCCTTGGTGGTGCTCGGCGGGTTGGTGCTGGCGGTCACCTGGAGCGGAGACAACCCGACCGGCCTTTGGACCTTCATGATCCTGTGGGTCATGCGCCAAAGTGCCAAGCTCAATGTGTTTCTGGGCGTGCGCAACCTGAACGAGGGTTTCTTGCCCGCGCACCTGAAGTACCTCCAGACCTATTTCACCAAGCGGGCAATGAACTGGTTGTTTCCGATTTCGGTGATCGCATCGACCGTCGGGTCGGTATTGATCTGGCAGGCCGCCGGCGCTGTCGATGGCAGTGCGTTCAACACCACCGCCCTCACCTTCGCGGCGACCTTGCTGACGCTGGCCGTCCTGGAACACTGGTTCCTGGTGCTGCCACTGCCGTTTGAAGCCCTGTGGAACTGGGGCCTCAAATCGCGCGAGATGGCAGCCGCAGATGGTGTGGCGATCCCGGCCGAATAGGCCGCCACCTCCACACCCCGGCTGATCGATCAGCCGTTGTCGCGCGACGCCTTCTTGCGGTCGCTTTCACGCAGGTGGCGCTTGCGCACGCGCACCGACTTCGGCGTGATTTCGACCAGCTCGTCATCATCGATGAACTCCACGCCGTACTCGAGCGTCAGGTCAATCGGCGGCGTGATCTTGATCGCGTCTTCCTTGCCGCTCACGCGGAAGTTGGTCAGCTGCTTGGTGCGCGTGGCGTTGACCACCAGATCGTTGTCGCGGCTGTGGATGCCCACGATCATGCCTTCGTACACCGGGTCGTTGGGCTTGACGAACATGCGGCCACGGTCATCGAGCTTGCCCAGCGCGTAGGTGAAGATTTCGCCGGCGTCCATGCTGATCAGCACGCCGTTCTTGCGCCCGGCGATGTCGCCCTTGTGCGCCTCGTAACCATCAAAGATGTTGCTGATCAGGCCCGAGCCGCGCGTGAGGTTCAAGAACTCGTTGGTGAAGCCGATCAGGCCACGCGCCGGGATGCGGTACTCCAGACGGACGCGGCCGCGGCCATCGGGCTCCATGTTCACCAGCTCGCCCTTGCGCTCACCGAGGGCTTGCATCACGCCGCCCTGATGAATCTCTTCCACGTCGGCCGTGACCAGTTCGATCGGCTCATGCTTCTCGCCATTCACGTCACGGAACACCACGCGCGGCTTGCTCACGGCCAGTTCGTAGCCTTCGCGGCGCATGTTCTCCAGCAAGATGGTCAGGTGCAGTTCACCGCGGCCCATCACCTCGAAGATGCCGTCCTCGTCGGTCTCGCTCACGCGCAAGGCCACGTTGGATTGAAGTTCTTTTTGCAGCCGGTCCCAGATCTGGCGGCTGGTGACGTACTTGCCTTCGCGCCCGGCCAGCGGGCTGGTGTTCACGCAGAAGTTCATGGTCAGCGTGGGCTCGTCCACCTTGAGCATCGGCAGCGGCGCCGGGTTGGCCGGGTCGGTAACGGTCACACCGATGCCGATCTCGTCGATGCCATTGATCAGCACGATGTTGCCCGGGCCGGCCTCGGTGACCTGCACACGATCCAGGCCCTGGAAGGTCAGCACCTGGTTGACACGACCATTGATGGTCTTGCCGTCAGGGCCTTCCATCACCGCCACGTTCATGCCCGGCTTGATCGTGCCTTGGCTGATGCGACCCACGCCGATGCGGCCCACGAAGGTGGAGTAATCCAGCGCCGAAATCTGCAGCTGCAGCGGCGCAGTTGCATCGCCGCTTTGAGCCGGCACGCAGCGCAAGATGGTGTCGAACAGTGCCGACATGTCGGGCCCCCACTGCTCGCCTGGCGCGCCTTCTTCCAGCGAAGACCAGCCGTTGATGCCCGAGGCGTAGACCACGGGGAAGTCGAGTTGCTCGTCGTTGGCGCCCAGCTTGTCGAACAGGTCGAAGGCGGCGTTGATCACTGCATCTGGCTTGGCGCCCGGCTTGTCGACCTTGTTGACCACCACGATGGGCTTGAGGCCCAGCGCCAAGGCCTTCTTGGTCACGAAGCGCGTTTGCGGCATCGGGCCTTCCTGCGCGTCGATCAGCAGAACCACACCGTCGACCATTGACAGCGCGCGCTCCACCTCGCCACCGAAGTCCGCGTGACCCGGGGTGTCGACGATGTTGATGTGGGTGTCTTTCCAGCTGACGGCGCAGTTCTTGGCCAGGATGGTGATGCCGCGCTCGCGCTCGATGGCGTTGCTGTCCATCACGGTGTCGACCACCTTCTCGTGCTCGGCGAAGGTGCCGCTCTGGCGCAGCAGCTGGTCGACCATCGTGGTCTTGCCATGGTCCAC
>CANBSV010000167.1 GCA_947372225.1 Burkholderiales bacterium
GATGCGGGTCTGGTGGCGTTGATCGGCAAGGAGCTGGATTGGTTTGAGCGGCTGAGATCGGGACGGGCTGACAGCGCGCTGGCGATTGCCGAGCAAGATCAGGTGCGAAGCGCATATGTGACCAAGGTGATGGGGCTGGCCTATCTGGCGCCGGACATCTTGCGCAGGCTAGTGCGCGGGGATCATCCGAGGGAGCTGAGTGCGGATCGGTTGATGAAGATGCTGCCGTTGCCGATGGATTGGGAAGAGCAGCGGGTGGTGCTGAAGATGAGCGGTTGACGCTCAGATCAGGTTGAGATCAAGGGCTCGCTTCGGCGGGCCTTTTGCGTTCAGGGATTCGTTGGCTCAGGCCAAAGCGTCACTGAAGAAATGGGCGGCCCAGACGGGGCAGCTCCAATGCCTTGATCGATGGGGAAATCGGGGGACGATCGAAAAGCCCAGACTGGGCCCCTGCCCGCAGGCCCGCGTGGCGCGGGCCTGGACGAAAAAAGCCCTTCCCGGGGAAGGGCTTGGTCTAACTAGCGGTGGAAGCAGTCACGAGCGAACCGGTCTCGGTGCGGGGCCTGCTAACAGGGAAATTTGCAGGGAATTTGCGCGGGATTCGCACACCAGAGCGTGTTTGGGCGCCCTCACTGTTGCAACGAAGCGCCGCAAGATCACGTTTTCAGCTTCGACAGAATTCGCCGAACGGGCAGCAGGATTCAACACCACTGACCGCTGGCTGCCCTGAAATCAACCGATGATCTGGGCAAACGCACCTCCCCTCAAAGCGTCAAGCCGCCTGGGTGTGGTGGGCATCCTCGATCCTGAACGTGGAAACCATGCCGGAGAGGCCTGCGGCCAACTCGTCCAGGTTACCTGCAGCGGCTTGCGCCTGAGACACCATCGACGCGGTGCGCTCTGTGAGCTCTCCGATCGACTGGATTGCTCCATTCACTTCAGCGATGCCCTTACTCTGGGCAGCGCTGGATGCGACGATCGTAGACACCAGGTCCCTGGTACGCTGGATCGAGTTGACAACGTCGTGCATTTTCTGACCGGCCGTGTCGACCAACGTGGTACCTGTACCGACCTTGGCGACCGATTCGTTGATGAGCGTCTTGATTTCCTGTGCGGCGCGGGCTGAACGTCCGGCAAGGCTGCGCACCTCGGTGGCCACGACGGCGAAGCCGCGACCCTGCTCGCCGGCACGAGCGGCCTCGACGGCTGCATTCAAGGCCAAGATGTTGGTCTGGAACGCTATGGAATCGACCACCGAAATAATCTCAGCAATTCGGCGCGAAGACTGGTTGATCTCCTGCATGGTGTCCACCACCGCGGCCACCACTTGGCCGCAATCGATTGCCACGGCTGACGCACTCTGCGCGTGCTGGTTCGCCATCCGGGCGCTCTCTTCGCTCTCCAGCACGGCGCCAGTGAGGTCCGTCATGATGTGGGTCGCCGCACCCACGCGGGACACCTGCGCGTCGGTGCCCTCGCGAATGCTGGCGTTGCCCTGGGTGATGTCCATGGCAGCCGAGGTGATGGTACCGGTGGCCGACTGGATGTTCACCATGATCTTGTTGAGCTTGTCGATGGTGTTATGGGCGTCGGTCTGGAGTTCACGCATCTCGCCCGTGACGGTCCCCTGAACCCGCCGTGTGAGGTCGCCTCTGGACAGTGCTGCGAACACTTGCCCGAATTCGGCGGATGCCGTCTTGACGCCCAACAGGATGCGCAGCAACACTCCGACCGCGATGAACACCCCGATGACCAGCAGCAGTTCCAGGTAAAAGCCGCGGTCACTGGCTGCGGTGGCCGCTGCGATGGTCTCTTCGGGCAAAAAGTAGTGGAGCACCCAAGGCTCACCATGCACGTCCACCTTGACCTGGAAGGTGTTACGTCCCTCGATACCGTGCGCAAGCAACTGTGGCAACTCTGGAGCGCGGCGGTCGAATATCCGGATGCCGTGCGCCTCGTTGGTCAGCATGAAATTGGCCGCCGCGGGCAGGGTCCAGCCTTCCTTCTTCTGCGTCGCGATTTCATCTGACGTGACCGGAATCATCGGTACGCCCATGAGCAGAGCTTCGAGCACGTTGCGCCGCAAGATACCGGAGATCACACCGGTGAACTTCTGTGTCGTGGCGTTGTAGAAGGGCACTGAGTACAACAGGCCGTCCGTTTCGTGGGTGTTGCCAGACGACTTGGAGACGTACTGCGCGTTATCGCAAGTGGTCATCAACGGCGACGATTGAGCCGGGATCTGATCGGCCGAGGTGAACGAAAAGGCGGGGTACGCCTGCTTGATCAAGGCGATCTGCTTCGGAAAGTAGGCGTACTCGGCCGACTCGTCCGGCTCGGGGACATCGCCACCTTTGGGCGCGTCTTCTGGGGCCAAGACTTCGCCGAAGTGCACGGTGTCGTACATGAAGAACGGCACCTGGCCCTTCGTTGCGTCCAGACCGTCGATGACGGCATAGACCTCGGACACGCTCACGGTGCTGCGCAGGTTGTTGAATATTTGTTGAACGGTTTCCTGAGCGTCCGGCGCAAAGCGCTTGCTGGCCACAACGTCTTCTTTTTCGTCGGCACGGTTGATCCCGCTGATGCCACGGACGCTGGGAAGCAGCGAGATCGTGCGAAGGTTTTGATACAGATCATCAAAGACTTTCTCGACGCTTTGCTGCTTGTTGTGGACCACGGTCGCCACATGCGCATCAATGAATGTCTTTTGCGCCGAGCGCCTTTCGGTGTCATGCCACAGCCACAGACCGGCTACCGTCGCGGTCGCTGCGATGGATAGCAAGATAAACGGTGCATTCCTGTGGCGTGAGGACATCAGCATGATCGGTACTCCTGAGCGGTCATCGACAGCCCTGAGCCGATCTTGAGCACCACTTGGCGACGGCATACGGGTAGCGGCAACTCGCCGGTCAAGCTACCACGGTGGCGGCCTGCCTAAAACCGAACTGCGTCCACGGATCACGGGGCAGTTCAGTGTTTTCGGCAGGCCTTGGCCAGACAAACATCGGAGGTGCCGAACTCCTTGGCCAGCTTGGTCAAGGGCGTCCCCCGGACGCGGCGATCGAGATCTTCACGAGAAATCTTCATGGTGAAGAAGATGGTCCGTAGCGGTGGCGACCATCACCGGTAGTCGAGATCGCCAAGAGCCGACCTTCTGCAATAAGTGGCTCACTTTCACCCGCGAACGTTGCGGCGAGGGCCGCCTTCAGCTTTTGGCGTCCAACAACCCACCAAGCATCTTGTCGCTCGTCCTGAACACGGCGAGATTGGCAAGGAACGAGTTCTTGGCGACAAGCTGTCCAACCATGTCGGTCTCGATGGCATTGCCGGGCTCGGACGCACGGGTCAGTGAAGACGTCACGCCGTCAGAACTCGTGGTGGCCTGAGCAACCAGCTGGC
>CANBSV010000168.1 GCA_947372225.1 Burkholderiales bacterium
CACACGGATGCCGGGGATGGTGTCGGCCAGCACGTTGGTCACCTCCGACCACACGCGGTCGATCTTCTCGAAGCCGGTGCGCAGCCGGTCGCGCACGGTGTGGATCATCCAGCCGATGAACGGCAGCGGCAGCAGCGTGACCACCGCCAGCCACGGGTTGATCGAGAACAGGATCGCTGCGGTCATCACGATCATGAGCACGTCGGTGGCGAAGTCCAGCGCGTGCAGTGACAGGAATACGCAGATGCGGTCGGTCTCGCTGCCGATGCGAGACATCAGGTCGCCGGTGCGTTTGCCGCCGAAGAAATCCAGCGACAGCTGCAGCAAGTGCTCGAAGGTGGCCGTGCGCAGATCGGCGCCGATGCGCTCGCTCACCAGCGCCAGCAAGTAGGTGCGCGCCCAGCCCAGGCCCCAGGCCAGCAGTGCGGCCAGCAGCAAGCCGCCCAGGTACATCAGCACCAGCATCGGGTCGATGGCCTTGCCGTTCTGGAACGGAATCAGGATGTCGTCCATCAGCGGGATCGACAGATACGGCGCCACCAGCGTGGCCGCCGTCGACGCCAGCGTCAGGGCAAAACCCGCGGCCAGCTGCTTTTGATACGGGCGGGCAAAGCGCCACAGGCGCAACAGCACCCAGGTCGAGGGCACTTCGTGCTGCTCGCGGCTGCACACGCTGCATTCATCGCTGTCGGGCGGCAACGGCGCCTTGCACGACGGGCACAGCGCCGATTCGTCGACCATGGCCTCGAGCGCGGCAGCGCCCGGGCGCCAGGGACGGCGCTCTTGCTGCTGATCGAACAGACTCATCAGACGCAGCGCGTGGACGTCTTGCGCCAGCGTGAAGCGCCACACCGCCAGCCGCTGCCGCTCGTCGTGCAACGCGAGCATGCCCACGCCGCCGTGGTCGGCGTGGCGCAGGATCAGTCGATCGGCATCGCGGTGGTCGAGCACCCATTCGGCGATCGGCGAGCCGCCGCTTTCGCCGAACCACAACAGCCGGCGCTCGGTGAGCACCAACTGGCTGCCGGCAAACGTCAGTTGTTCGCTCAGATCGACCGTCACAACGGCCAGAGCGCTTTCGCCTGGGGGCAGGCCGAGCGCTGCAGGCGCGGGCGCCGCAAGGGCGGCTTCTTCGGGATCGTGATGAGAATGCGGCATGGGTTGGGGATGGATTCTCGCCGAGCGCCGCGCCTTGTTATCCTCCCGCCGCCCCAACCATCCCTCACGCCATGCACCCCTCAAGACGTCGCATCACCGCAGCCGGGCTGCTGGGTCTTGTGGGGGCCGCTCCCTGGAGCGCCGTCGCGCAAGGCGAGGCCGACAGGGTCTACCGGTTCTCGCCGGTCAATCAGTACGGCATCGAGCTCACAGCGCGCTACTGGAACCCGATCATCGAGTACGTGTCGTCGCGCAGCGGCGTCCATATCGAGTTGAAGCTGGGCCGCACCTCGGCCGACACCACCGCCTACGTGCTGGCCAACGAGGTCGAGTTCGTCTTTTCCAACCACCTGTTCAGCCCCGAACGAGACAAGCTCGGCTGGAAGGTTTTCGGTCGCCGCAACACGCCACCGCTGTCCAGCCAGATCGTGGTGCTCGCGGACTCGCCCGTGCGCAAGCTCGAGGACCTGGCCGATCAGCCGATGGGCTTTCCCGGGCCGGAGGCACTGGTGGCCTACAAGTTTCCGTACGCCCAATTGCTGCGCCGTCACGTGGCCGTTCAGGTGGTCTTCGCCGGCAATATGGACGGCGCTTTCGCCCAGCTGCTCAGTGGTCGCGTCAAGGCCGTGGGGGCCAATTCGCAGCTGACCGAGGGCTGGTCGCAGCGAGAGAACCGGGCCGTGCGCGTGCTGTGGCAATCCGAGCCGCTCAATGACCTGGCACTGATGGCGGCCAAATCGGTGCGGCCTGTGACGGTTGAGGCGGTCAAGCGTGCCTTTCTCGGAATGGGGCAGGACCCCGTAGGCAAGACCGTGCTGGCCAACGCCAGCGAACTCATCAAGTTGCCGCCCGATTCCGGGTTCATTTCCGCCGATGGATCGGAGTACGCCGCCTACCGGAAGTTCTATGCCACCGCACCCGTGGAGCTTCGCTGAGGCATGCGTTTGGCATGGGTGTCGCTGATGGGTCAGGTTGCGAGCCGGTGGGTCCCGCGCTCGCTCACCAGCCGGGTCTTTGCGGTTTACGGCACAACGCTCACGCTTTTTTTCAGCGTGGCGCTGGGCATGTTCTTCGCGCACGAATACCGCCAGCAGGTTGACACCACGCTGGAGGACTCGGTGATGCTCATCGAGGTGGTGAACCAGGCGGTGCAAGACAGCGTGGTCATCGGCGACTACGACAGCGTGCGCAAGACCCTGGACAAGGCCGTGCAGGGATCTGTCTTTGCCACCGCCTCGTTCATCGACGTGCAAGGCGGCACGATCGTGGTCGACAGCCGCGGGCCCCCGCCGGGCCGAGCACCGGGATGGATGGTGCGCGATCTGCGCGAGCGGTTGCAAGACGTCAACCGTGTGGTGTCGGTCGGTGGCAGAGACTATGGCGTCGTGAGGCTTCGCTTCGACGTGCCCGCCGTGGCGTTCGAGTTGTGGACGCTCACGCTGGTGGCCGCCGGCGTTGGGTTGGGGATGCTGGTCCTCGGGCTGGTGCCGATCCGGTTGCTGTTGCGCCGCTGGCTGGCCAGCCTGGATCGCCTGCAGGCCTTCGAGGCGGCCATGGCAGCCGGCACCTTCGAGCCCGCCCAGTTTGCCGACGACAACGCACCCGCCGAGATCAGCCGTCTGTTGGGCATGCTCAGCCGCACTGCAGATCTGGTGCGTGAGCGGGAAGCCAGCCGGCGCGCGCTCGACAACCAGAAGTTCGCGCTCGATCAGCATGCCATCGTCAGCATGACCGACCTCGACGGCAACATCACCTATGCCAACGACCGTTTCTGCCAGATCACGGGTTTTTCACGTGCCGAGTTGCTGGGGCGCAACCACCGCATCATCAACTCGAGCCAGCAGCCCAGGGAGTTCTTTGACAACCTGTGGGCCACCATCAGCGGCGGCGGGGTGTGGCGCGGCGAGATCTGCAACCGCAAGCGCACCGGCGAGCTGTACTGGGTCAACGCCACCATCCTTGCCCTGCTCGGCGACGACGGCAAACCCGAGCAGTACATCGCGATTCGCACCGACATCACCGACCGCAAGGCGGCGGAGTCCTTGCTGCAAGTGGCCAAGGATGCTGCAGAGCAGGCGAACCAGGCCAAGAGTCAGTTTTTGGCGAACATGAGTCACGAGATACGCACGCCGCTCAATGCGGTGCTGGGCATGTTGAGGCTGCTGCATGCGACGCCGCTGAGTGCGAGGCAGGTGGACTATTTGAGCAAGAGCGAAGG
>CANBSV010000169.1 GCA_947372225.1 Burkholderiales bacterium
AAGCGCTTGGCGGCCTCATACGGGAAGACGTCATGCACGTGGCCGGCCAGGATGCGGTCCTTGTGCTCCTGCCAGAAGGCGGCGTCGAGCAAGTCGGCGTGGTGCTTCATGAACACTTCGCGCACCTTCGCGTTGCCGTACTCGACCACCGCCTGCTCGATCTGCTCGGCCGAGGCTTCCTGGAGGTAGATGTTCAACGGGATCATGCGCCGCTCGATGTAGGCGTGGCGGATCACCAGCTCGCCGCCATCTTCTTCGAGCAGGCTGGGGCAAAACTTCTTGAGTTCCTCGACCAGTTCGTCATCGAAGCGCGCTCGGGGAAACGCCACCTTGCTGTACTCGAGCGTGTCGGCCATGCGGCCCACGCGGTCATGCTGCTTGACGAGCAGGTACTTGCTCTTGATCTGCTCGCGGGTGGTGTCCTTTTGCGGCGGGTAGTAGTCCTTGATGACCTTGAACACATACGGGAAGGACGGCAGATCGAACACCAGCATCACCATGCCCTTGATGCCCGGCGCGATGCGGAACTGGTCGCTGGAGTGCCGCAGGTGCGCAAGGAAGTCCCGGTAGAACAGGTTCTTGCCCTGCTTTTGCAGACCGATCGCACTGTAGATCTCGCTGCGCGGCTTGCGCGGCATCAGCGAACGCAGAAACTGCACATAGGCCGAAGGCACTTCCATGTCGACCATGAAGTAGGCCCGCGCAAAGCTGAACAGCAGTTGCAGTTCGTCCTCGCCAAACAGCATCGCATCGATCGCCAGCGTGCCCCCGCCGGCGTGCAGGATCGGCATCGCGAACGGGATGTCGCGGTAGCCGTTGATCACCTTGCCCACCAAGTAGGCGCCCTTGTTGCGAAAGAACAGCGAACTCAGCACCTGGATCTGGAAATTGGCACGTGGCAACTGGTCACCCAGCTGGCCTTCGACGGCCGCCACCATGCAGCCGATGTCGCGCTCAAGGTCCTGGAACGGCAGCGTCAGCCCGGTGTTGCCGACGATTCGGGAACAGACCTCATGCAGCGTTTCTCGCGTGGGGTAGTAGGCGCGGTAGGTCGGCTTCGAGGTGGGCTCGTCGTCTTCGATGTACTCGGTCGACACCGCCGGGCGCACGAAGATGAAGTCGTTGTTGAAGTAACTGCGGTGCAGGATCTTGGTCGTCACCGAGTTGAAGAACGTCTCTGCGAGTTCGGGCTGATGGTGGTTGGTGAGCAACCCGATGTAGTGCAGCTTGACCTGCTGCCACACGTTGGCGCTGAGTGCCCCGGCCTTGAATTCGGTTTGCAGTCGCTCGACCGCCTCATCGACCCGGTGGTCGTAGAACTCGATGCGATCGCGCTGCGCCTGCCGCTGTCCGAACCAGTCGGCCGCCTCGAAGCGCGCCTGCGCTGCGGCGCTGGTTTCGCGAAACAGCCGGTAGTGGCGGTTGAAGCCGTCGAGCATGGCCTGCGCGATGTCGTAGGCGCTCTCATGGTTGAGCGCCGCCGGAAAGCTCGAACCCTGCGTCATGGCTGCGCCTGGCCGGCAGCCGCAGCGCACGGGCGTCGGGCCTGCAGCGCGGCAAGAGCGCTCTGGTAGGCACCGCGCACCTGATCGGGGCTCGAAACGGTCATCTTCATGTCCTCCAGCAGCCCATTGTGAAGCCCGTAAAACCAGCCGTGAACGACCAGCGCCTGGCCGCGCGACCAGGCGTCCTGGACCACGGTGGTGAGGCACACATTGCGCGCCTGCTCGATCACGTTGAGCTCGCACAGGGCATCCACGCGATGGTCGGGATCCAGCCTGTCGAGCCAGTCCTGGTGTTGGTCGCGCACGTCTTGCACATGGCGCAGCCAGTTGTCGACGATGCCCACACGGCGGTTGTGCAGTGCTGCGGCCACACCACCGCAGCCTGAATGGCCGACCACGATGATGTGCTGCACCTGAAGCTGATCGGTGGCGTACTGCACCACCGACAAACAATTGAGGTCGGAGTGCGCCACCACATTGGCGACGTTGCGGTGCACGAACAACTCGCCGGGCAGCAGCCCGACGAGCTCGTTGGCTGGCACCCGGCTGTCGGCACAGCCGATCCACAGGTACTGCGGCGCCTGCTGCTTGAGCAAGCTGGTGAAAAAGCCGGGGGTGCGCGCCTCGGTGGCGCGGGCCCACATCCGGTTGCTTTCGAAGAGTTCTTTGAGTTCGCTGGTCATGCGTGGCCACAGATAGAGTCGGCCAAGTTTAGGATCTCGGCCGCGGCGCCCGTCCAGCGCCGCACAACACCATCCTGCCGCCATGGACGACCCCTTGCAAGAGCCGCACTACCCCCACGCCAACGCGTTACCCGAACCCGGCGACAGCCTGGAGGTGGCCAGCGGTGTGCGCTGGCTGCGCATGCCGCTGCCGTTTGCGCTGAACCACATCAACCTGTGGCTGTTGCGCGATGAGCTCGCCGGCGTCGACGGCACCTCGCAGGGCTGGACGATCGTCGACTGCGGCATCGACAACGAGGCCACCCGCGGCCACTGGGAGCGCGTGTTCGCCACGCAACTGGGCGGCCTGCCGGTGCTGCGGGTGATCGCCACCCACATGCACCCCGACCACATCGGGCTCGCGCACTGGCTGACGCAGCGCTGGAGCCGCGCGATGGGCGCCGGTGACGCAGGCTTCGACTGCCGGCTGTGGATGAGCGCCACCGACTACGCCATCGCCGTGCTCGGCAGTCGCGCCGACAGCTCGATGGGCGGCGACGCCGCGGCCAATTTCGCGTCCAGCCACGGGCTGTGCGATGCCGAAGCGATCGCACAGATCCGCGAGCGCGCCGGGTTTTTCGCGAGCATGGTGCCGCGCATGCCACCCGCCTACCACCGGCTCATGGACGGCGATCTGGTGCCAACAGGCAGCACCGAATCAACGGTGGGCCGCCACTCGTGGCGCTGCCTGGTGGGCCATGGCCACGCGCCCGAACACATCTCGCTTCACTGCGAAGCGCTGGGTGTGCTGATCTCGGGCGACATGCTGCTGCCGCGCATTTCAACCAACATCAGCGTGAGCCACCACGAGCCCGAAGCCGATCCGCTGGCGATGTTTCTGGCCTCGCTCGACCGGCTGCGCGCGCTGCCCGCAGACACGCTGGTGCTGCCCTCGCACGGCAAACCGTTTCGTGGCCTGCACGCGCGCATCGACCAGCTGTTTGCGCACCACGCCGAGCGGCTGGCCGAGGTGATGGCCGCTTGCACGCGCACACCGCACAGTGCAGCCGATTTGCTACCGGTGTTGTTCAGACGACCGCTCGACGTGCACCAGACCACCTTCGCGCTGGGCGAGGCCATCGCGCA
>CANBSV010000170.1 GCA_947372225.1 Burkholderiales bacterium
GCGCACGCCTGCGCCGCACACCGGCCAGCGGGCCGAGCGCTGCACTGAGGGCACCACCCCAGCCGCCATACAGCGCGGCGAAGGACTCGGCAGACACACCCGGCACATCAGGTGTGCTGTGCAGCGACACCGGTGCGGTGGGTGCAACGCTGGCGCCCACCGGCACCGTGAAGCGCCCGCTGTAGTCGCCCCCGGCACGCCCGTCGTAGTCGCCATCGAGCAGCGCACCGGCGGGGGTGACGAATGCACCACTGCCCGACAACAGAAGCACGCGGTACTCGCCGGCAGGCAAATCGCCGCCCGTGACCTCGAAGCGGAAGCCCTCGCCGTCGTCATCGGCCACCACGGTGCCGGCCACGACTTGATCACCGCGCAGGACCAGGATGCCGCGCGAGTTGAGCGCATCCGCCAGCACCGGCTGGTTGAAGCGAGCGCGAACGCTGCGCTGGGTGACCACCATCGTGTTGACTTGCAGCGTGCGTGGCGCGTTGAGCGGCCCGGAACGTGTGGGGTGCGATTCGACCAGCTTTTGCACGCCGTCAGCTCCCACCAGTGCCGGTGAATCGTCATCGGTCTCGACCGCGGGTGCTTTGGCGTTGTCGGGGCGAACGACGGCGATGGGGCGCGAGAAGTCGTGTGCGGATTGGTCGTGCTCGCGCACGCCGAGGGCGAACGGCGAGGCACCCAGGCCTTGCCAACGCTGGCTTTGCGAGCGTTTGGCGGTGATGTCCATCTGGCGCTCGTGTTCGTGCGCGTCGACCCTGCGCTGCTCTTCGTGGGCCTGCTCACTGGCGTGTTCACGCTGGCGCTCGTGCTGCTCCTCGCGCTCGATCTCGGCGCGGTGGTCGTCGTCCACGCGCGGCACCGGTGGAGGTGGCGGCGGCACCACCGCGTCCAGCACATCACGGGTGAGCACCGGCGCACTCCAGGTGCCGTCCTTGTCGATGGCCTGCACGGCGATGCCGGCATTGCTCAGCGCGGCAGCGTAGGTGTGGCTGGCGCTGCTGGCCGAACCGGCCAGCGTCGAACTCGTGCCGTCACCCCAGTCGATGAACCACTGGGTGACGGTGTCGGCACCGGGATCGGTGGCCCCCAGGGTGATGACAAACGGCGTGCCGGCGCGCACGGTGGCGGGCACACCGACGGTGATGACCGGTGCGACGTTGGCGACGTTGACCACGAAGTCGACGGTGGCGGAGGACGCGCCGTTCGAATCGACCGCATGGGCGGTGAAGTGGGCGGTGGCAGGTCCGTCGGTGGCCAGCCAGCGCACCACGCCGGCGGCGTCGACGGTGGCGCCAGAAGGAGCGCTGTCGAGCACGTAGGTGAGGGCGTCACCGTCGGGATCGCTGCCGGACAGCGTCACGGTGAAGGTGCTGCCTTCGTCGATGCTGGACGGGGCCACCGCAACGAGCACCGGCGCGTGGTTGGCCACTGGCAGCACATCACGGCTGATCGCCGCAGCCGACCAGGTCCCGTCTTCGTCAGTGGCTTGCACGCCGATGCTGGTCGCCGGGTGTGCTGCGGCATAGGTGTGCGTGGCGCTGGTGGCGGTGCCGTCCAGCGTGGATTGGGTGCCATCGCCCCAGTCGATGACCCACTGCGTGATCGTGTCGGTGCCAGGGTCGCTGGCCAACAGCCCGACCGTGAAGGCCTCGCCAGCGCGGATCACAGATGGCACATCGACCGCGAGGGTCGGGGCCACGTTGGCGACGGTGACGGTGAAACTGCGCGAGGCCGACGAGGCGCCTTGGGCATCGACCGCATGCGCGGTGAACAGCACCGAGTCGGGCCCGTCGAGCGCCATCCAGGTGATGTGGCCCTGCGCATCGACGCTGGCGCCGGCCGGTGCCACGTCAAGCACGTAGCTCAGGCCGTCGGCGTCGGCATCGCTGCCGGATAGGGTGACGGTGAAGGCGCTGCCTTCGTCGACGCTGGCATCGGCCACCGTCGCGAGCACCGGTGCATGGTTGACTGGAGTGACGTCGAGATTGACGGTCGCGAGTGCGCTTTGTGCAAGTCCGTCAGTGGCTCGGTAGGTGAACGAGTCGGGGCCGCTGTAGTCCAGCGCCGGGGTGTAGGTCAGGGTGTTGTCGGGGTTGAGTACCAGCGAACCGTGGGCCGGGCCCTCGACCAGAACCACGCCGAGCGCATCGCCATTGGGATCGCTGTCATTGGACAGCACGTCCAGCACCTTGCTGGTGTCGCGTGGGGTGCTGTAGGTGTCGTCGAGCGCTACCGGAGCGTCGTTGAACGTGCGGACCTGGATGCTGACCGAGACCGGTTCGCTGAACAATTCACCGTCGGAGGCGCGGTAGCTGAAGCTGTCGGCGCCCACGTAGCCGGAATCCGGCGTGTAGATGAACTGACCCGTCGGGCCCGACGTGAGCGTGCCGTGGCCCGGGGAACTGAGCAGTTCCACAGTCATGGGCGAGCCCTCGGGATCACGGTCGTTCGCCAGCACGTCGATCGTCACGGGGAGGTCGATGGTCGTGAGCACGTTGTCAGGACGCGCCACCGGTGCCATGTTGGGAGCCGGTGCTGCCAGCACATGCACCGTGACCAGCGCCGGCGCTCCGAGCAGGACGTGATCGCCAACCCGATAGAAGAAGTGGTCGTTGCCCACGAAGCCAGCATCAGGCGTGTAGGAGAAGCGGCCATCAGCTCCGATCACCAGCCGCCCATGCGCCGGCGGGCTGACTGCAGCCGCGCTCAGTCGATCGCCTTCGCCGTCGATGTCATTCGCCAGCACATCCAGCAACACGGGCACACCCGAAACGGTTGTGAACTCGTCCGGCAACCCCACCGGCGCGGTGTTGGAGGCGGTGTCAAAGGCGACGTTCGCAATGCCCAAGGTCGTGCCACCGGCTCCGAAGCCGAGCAGGTCGAACGACAGCAGCACAGCGCGCAGATCGGCGACGGCCGAAACGTCGAGCAGCACGTGGGCGGTGTTGGCGCCAGGCACCCACTGGATGGCCGGGCGCCCGTCCACGCTGACTTGTGCTGCCGCATGAACAGTGCCGTCTGCCTGCACGTTGAGGGCAGCATCGGTGTGCGTCAACCCAATCGGACCCAGCACAGAGGCGCCGGATGACGCATCACGCAGAGCGACTTCGAAGGCGTCACCGATGCCACCCGCTGCTCCCCACTGCAACCCGACCACATCGAAGCTGAGCCAGCGCGCACCAGCGGGGATGCGCAGCAGTTGTGAAACCCCAGAGTTGACCCGTGCGTCCTCGGACATGGTGGCCACGCCGTTGGAGAACACCACATCGCCTCGGGTCGTCCACCCCGTGCCGTCGGCAAAGTT
>CANBSV010000171.1 GCA_947372225.1 Burkholderiales bacterium
CACCTGGCCCTCGCCGGTACGGCCCTCGCCACCACCGTGCGGGTGATCAACGGGGTTCATGGCAACACCTCGCACCGTCGGCCGGATTCCCTTCCAACGAATTGCACCAGCCTTGCCATACTGCCGCAAACTGTGCTCTTCATTGGAGACCTCTCCGATCGTCGCGCGGCAGTCAATGTGGATTTTCCGAACCTCACCAGACCGAAGCCGAACCTGTGCGTATGTACTTTCGCGGGCCAAAAGAGTACACGCAGTCCCAGCCGAGCGGGCGATTTGAGCGCCCTTACCCGGAAGCAATTCGATACAGTGGATCACTGATCCGACGGGAATATTGCGAATGGGCAAAGTGTTTCCAGCCTTGATTGGTGCTTCAGCACCACTCAAAAGAGTCTGGCCGATCTCCAAGCCGCGCGGGGCGATCACGTAGCGTCGCTCACCGTCAGCGTAGCAAATCAGTGCGATATGGGCCGTCCGGTTGGGGTCATACTCAATACGCTCCACCTTCGCGGGGATTCCGTCTTTGTTCCGAACGAAGTCAACGACACGGTAGTGGTGCTTGTGCCCCCCACCCTTGTGGCGAATCGTGATGTGGCCGTTATTGTTTCGACCGGCATGCTGGAATTGAGGCTCCAAAAGAGAAGACTCTGGCTTGCCCTTGTGGAGATGCGAGTGAACAACCTTCACCACGGCGCGGCGGCCCGGCGAGGTCGGCTTGACTTTAACGACGGCCATTACGCAGCCTCCCCAGAGAAACTCAGCTCTTGGCCAGCCTTCAAAGACACATACGCCTTCTTGACGTGATCACGACGCCCCATCGACCGTCCGAACCGCTTAGCCTTGCCCTTTTGAAGGACCGTCTGAACCGACTCGACCTCAACCTTGAACATCAGCTCGATCGCCGCCTTGATTTCGGGCTTTGTTGCGTCGCGAAGCACTTGAAACAAAACTTGGTTGTACTTATCCGAGACCATGGTCGATTTTTCGCTGACGATTGGCGCGACCAATATCTGCGCCAACCTATCTTCCGCATATTTGGCTGTGGTCATGCCAGCATCTCCTTGAGTTGCTCGATAGCAGCCTTGGTAACCAAGACCTTCTTGAAATGCACCAAAGACAGCGGATCGGCATAGCGGGGTTCAACGACCAACACATTAGGCAGGTTTCTCGACGCCAAAAGCAAGTTGTCATCGACACGATCAGCGATCACCAAAACCGAGTTCAAGCCCATCGCCTTGAGCCTTGCTGCGAACAGCTTCGTCTTGGGCGAGTCGACCTCCATAGAGTCGATCACAGCAAGTCGGCCATCCCTAGCCAACTGAGAAAAGATAGAGGCCATCCCGGCCCGATACATCTTCTTGTTGATCTTTTGGGTGAAGTTTTCATCCGGACTATTGGGAAAAATCCGACCGCCGCCGCGCCAGAGTGGGGACGATGACATGCCCGCGCGCGCGCGGCCCGTGCCCTTTTGCCGCCACGGCTTCTTGGTCGAATGCCTCACTTCAGCGCGCCCCATTTGGGCGCGCGTACCCTGCCGCGCATTAGCCTGGAACGCCACCACCACTTGGTGCACCAAAGCTTCGTTGTATTCACGCGCAAACAAGGCGTCGGGGGCGTCGACTTTTGAAGTCGCCTGGCCCTGCGCATTAAGGAGTTCGAGTTGCATCAGTTGCCACCCTTCTTGATCTTTACCTTGACAGCAGGACTGACCACGATGTGGCCATTCTTGGAGCCCGGCACAGCACCCCTTACGAGAAGCAACTGCCTGGCTTCATCGATGCGGACGATGTCAAGGTTTTGAGTGGTTTTTGTCACATCGCCGCGATGGCCGGACATCTTCTTCCCGGGAAACACACGCCCCGGATCCTGCGCCATGGAAATGGAGCCCGGGACATTGTGGGAACGGCTATTGCCGTGCGACGCGCGTTGCGACTTGAAGTTGTGCCGCTTGATCGTGCCAGTGAAGCCCTTGCCGATTGACGTGCCCTGCACATCAACCTTTTGACCCACCGAAAACACGCCAGCGACGTCAATCTGCGCACCTGGAGCCAGCGAATTTGCCACATCCTCCGGGACGCGAAATTCCTTCAGAACCTCACCGGCCTCAGCGCCAGCCTTCGCGAGATGCCCCGCCTCGGGCTTGGTAACGCGAGATGCCCTTCGGCGACCAAATGCAAGCTGGATCGCGCTGTAGCCATCAATTTGGACCGTCTTGATCTGGGTTACACGGTTATTTGACACGTCAAGCACCGTCACGGGGACAGCATCTCCGTCGTCCGTGAAGATGCGCATCATGCCCACCTTGCGACCCAGCAACCCCAAGCGATTGCTCAGACTCATAATAGTTCTCCGGCCCAGATCGGATCGAGGCCTTTGTTACACATTCCCGACATCGATTGGCCGGGATGACTGATTGGAAAGGGCGCCAAAGCGCCCTATCTCTTTTGGTCTAACACTCTACCACATTTTCGGTAACATACAAGCAACGCTTGCCGGCCAATGTCTATTGAAGCTTGATTTCGACATCCACTCCAGCTGGGAGATCGAGCTTCATTAGGGCGTCCACTGTCTTGTCGGTCGGATCCACGATGTCCATCAATCGCTGATGCGTACGGATTTCAAATTGATCGCGCGATGTCTTGTTGACGTGGGGTGAGCGCAAGATATCGAAACGCTGCATGCGGGTCGGTAACGGGACTGGACCCTTCACGATGGCGCCAGTGCGCTTTGCGGTTTCCACAATTTCAAGCGCGGATTGGTCGATTAACTTGTAATCGAATGCCTTGAGGCGAATGCGAATTTTTTGCTTCTGCATGACTATTCCTTAAAGGGCAGGGTGGCATCGATAACAAGACGCCGGACCGGTGGCAGCCAAACGGCATGCGCTCAACCGGCCCCAGTTGTGTTGAGGCAGTGGCCCCCTGCCATCCGCGTGACCGCAGATCCAGCAGGGGAGGCGTATCACTCGATAATTTTCGCCACGACGCCAGCACCCACGGTGCGGCCACCCTCGCGAATCGCAAACCGCAAGCCCTCTTCCATGGCAATCGGATTGATCAGCTTGACCGTGATGCTCACGTTGTCGCCAGGCATCACCATTTCCTTGTCCT
>CANBSV010000172.1 GCA_947372225.1 Burkholderiales bacterium
TGAACTGCTTCATCGGGTCCCAGTCCTTGGGCACCAGGTCTTCCCACTTGATCTCGCGGTAGCTGCCTGGCGTGACGGGCTTGGCCGCGCCCGACGCCGTCAGTGGCGCGCTGGGTGAGGTGCCGGCCTGCGTGTTGCCGGCGGCGCCCGCCTGGGCTTGCGTCGCCGCACCCACAACGCACCAACCGCTCAGGACGACCAGCGACGCCGCACGCTTCAGGAAAGATCCGGTATTCATGTTCACACCCTCGGGGACAGGCCATCGGCCAAAGACATTCGATACGCGCGCCAGCCCGGAATCAGGCTGGCCACGCCACCGGCAAGCACCACGGCCGCGAACAGCAGCCATTGGTTGTCGCTCGGGACGGAAAGTTTCAGGTTCACGCCGTAGTGCATCTGCACCCACGGCGCGGCCAGCGCGATGAACAGCGCGGTGGCCAGCGCACCGAGCAACGCGCCGGCCAGCGTGACGATCAGCCCTTCGCCGGCCAGCAGCAGCAGCACCTGGCGCGGCCCGGCGCCCACCGCGCGCAGCACGGCCAATTCGCGGCGGCGCTCGTTCAGCCCGGCCATCACCACGGCCACCAGGCCGGCCAGGCTCACCAGCGCGACCATCGCCGACATGCCCATGAGCGCTTTCTCGCCCACGCCAACCACGTCCCACAACTCGTCGAGTGCGACGCCGGGCAGCACCGCCATCAGCGGCTCGCCAGCGTAGTCGGCCACGAAGCGCTGCACGTTGAAGACCGCCGCGCGGCCCTTCAGCCCGATCAGCGCGGCAGTCACCTGCTTGGGCGCCAGGTCGAACTTGCGCGCCTGCTCGGGCGCGATCGCCACGCCGGGCATCGGCGCGCCGCCCACCCAGTCGAGGTGGATCGCTTCCATCGATTCGAGGCTGATGTGCAGTGTGCGGTCCACCGGAGTGCCGGTGCGCGCGAGGATGCCGACCACGGTGAACGGCTTGTCGGCGTGCTCGGCGCCGGGCAGCCCGCCGCTGCCGTGCGACAGCGTGAGGTGGTCGCCCAGGTGGTAGCTCAGTGCCTGAGCCACCTCGGCACCCAGCACCACGCCGTAGAGACCTTCGATGCCGTCAGCAAACGCGCCGCCTTGCGCCAGCGCGAGCGGCTCGCGATCGCCATACAGAAAACGGTTGAAGTACTCGGCCGTGGTGCCCAGCACCGGGTAGCCGCGGTGGGAGTCACCCAGCGACAGCGGCACCACCCAGGACACCGCGCGGTGCCGCGCGATGGCATCGAGGCTGCTGGTGCGGATGTTGTTGGTGGCGCTGCCCACGCGAAACACCGAATACAGCATCAGCTGGACCGAGCCGGTGCGCGCGCCCACCACCAGATCGGTACCGCTGACCGATTGCGAGAAGTTCTCGCGCACGTCGGTGCGCACCTGCTCGAAGCCCAGCAGCAAGAAGGTCGACAACGCCACCGACAGCATCACCAGCGACAGCGTGGCGCGGCGGTTCCAGGCGCTGCGCAGCGCGAGCGTGAGCAGCGCCCTCACGCGGGGTTCTCCATCGGATCGGCCGGCATCGCACGGTTGATGGTGGCAAGCGACAGCCGCTCGTCAAACCGTGCGGCCAGACGCTCGTCGTGGCTCACGAACACCAGCGTGCTGCCCGCTGCGCGGCAGGCCTCGAGCAGCAGCGCCATGAAGCCTTCGCGCAGATCGGCATCGAGCGCCGAGGTCGGCTCGTCGGCGATCAGCACCTCGGGGCGCCCGATCAGCGCGCGCGCTGCGGCCACGCGCTGCTGCTGGCCGACCGACAGTTGCGCCGCAGGCCGCGGCCACAGCGCCGGCGCCAGACCGACGCGTTGAAGCAACTGCTGCGCGCTGGCCGCAGGCGTGCTGGCATCCAAGGTGGCGCGCTCGCGGCGCAGTGCCGAAAAGCGGCACGGCAGCAGCACGTTGTCGAGCACGCTCAGGTAGGGAAGCAAGTTGAACTGCTGAAAGATGTAGCCCACGTGATCGGCCCGAAACGCATCGCGTCGCGCGCCCGACAGGTCCGACCAGCGTGTGCCCAGCAGGCTCACCGAGCCGCTGCGCGGCAGCAGCACGCCGGCCAGCAGACCCAGCAGCGTGCTCTTGCCGCCGCCGCTCGGGCCGTGCAAAAACAGCGTGCGCCCGGCCGCCACGCTCAGTGCGTCGATCGCCAGGCAATCGGTGGTGCTGCCCGGCCAGGCGTAGCGCACGTCGCGAAGGTCGATCACGCGTGGCCCTGTGCTGAAGAAGCAGGCATCGGCATCAGCGCACCAGCGACATGCGTTGCGCCGGGCGCGTCAGCTCGCGCTTGAACTGGCCCCGCGGAGCAGCCACTTCGACCTTGATGTGGTGCATTCCCGGGAACGGGTTGAAGAGGCCCACGTCGACCTCGGTGAGGCGCGCCGTGTCGGCGCACTTGAAGACGTAGGTGCCGTCCAGATCGGCGTGGCCCGCCTGCGCCTCCCCCGGGTCGGGGTGGCCCAGCGCCAGTGCGGCCGAACTGAGTTCGACGCTGGCGATCGCACAACCGGCCGCCGGCGTGAACCGGAACAACGCGTCAGCCCCGCGCAGTGCGGCCACAGCGGCGTCGACACGGCGCCTTTCGGCGGCATCGCGTGGCGCACGCTCGAAGCCGAGCAACCCGTCCAGCGGTGTTTCCAACTGCACGGTGACACGCCCTGTCTCGATGACGATGTCCAGCGCCGCCTCGCCATGCACATGCGGACGGCCCTGGGCAGCGGTCCCCAAACTCACGGACAGCCCCAAAAGGGCAACACACGCCAGGCGCAGGTTCATCGGCAGGACTCCGGGGACAGGGGCGGCACGCAGGCCGCACGGTTCACGACGGCCACGGATGCTGATGGCACCGGGCGACACCCGTGTGACTTGCCGCGTCAGTCGGAGTTCAGTGCGCGTGTGCTTTTCTGCGCGAAATAGAACCACTCGTTGCCCGGCAATGCGGTCGTGTTCGGAAACACGATGAAGCCGTCGGCCGGCGCGCTCACCACGCTGCCGTCGTGCCGGCGTCCGATGGGCTCGCCGGCGGACACCTTGTCGAAGCTGGCCCAGGGGC
>CANBSV010000173.1 GCA_947372225.1 Burkholderiales bacterium
GTGATCCGCTATATATACATTTCCGCTGCCATCAACTGCTACACCCATGGGCGCAGTTAATTCGGCAGCAGTTGCCGCCCCTCCGTCGCCGCTATATCCGGCGGAACCATTGCCCGCGATAGTACTGATAATGCCAGACGGAAACACTTTCCGAACGCAGTTGTGATACCAATCCCCAATATATACATTGCCGGTCGCGTCAACCGCTACGCCATAGGGGCGGTTCAATCCTGCCGCAGTTGCCGGACCACCATCGCCACTATAACTAACTCCCCCATTTCCGGCTATTGTGATGATCGTGTCGGAAGGCATCACCTTTCGGATGCGGTTGTTTGCCTGGTCTGCAATATATAGGTTGCCAATTCCGTCCACAGCCACGCCATCGGGGCTATAGAATTTCGCTGCGGTAGACGGCCCGCCATCGCCCCCAAACCCAGGCGTACTGCCGGCAAATAGGCCGATAATGCCTGATGGCGTGACTTTACGGATGAGAAAGTTACCTTGGTCTGCGATGTACACATTGCCCCCGGCATCCACTGTCACGTCGGCAGGATAGGATAATGTTGCTGCTGTGGCTGCGCCGCCATCGCCGCTAAAACTATCAATACCATTACCAGCAATGGTGGTAATAATCTGCGCCTTAACGCTATTACTTGCACAAAAGGCAAGTATCAATAAAATCGCAAAACGAAAAATAGGAGGTGAAAATTTCTTAATCATCAAATTTTGTGTCAATTGACTTTAAAGTTAGAAGATTTGTATGAAAAAGCAAAGGTCAATCCCATCTCGTACACGCTTGCAACGCCCGTACAACTATCTCCCTTCTTACCTGCCCACCACAAAACTCCTCGCCAAAACCACCCCACCAGCAAAAATCCTAACATAGTAATAACCCTCATTCAGCGCAAAATCAAATTGAACAGACACATTAAATTTTTCATTTAACACCGCTCCGGTTCCCGTCTTAACAACGCGGCCAACAACATCTCTTACCTCAAAGGTCAGTTCTCCGGTACCGTTAATATTGCCTGCAATGGTAAAATAGCCTTCATTAGGATTGGGGTAAATCGTTAGACTGTTTTCACCGTCATGCTCTATACCCGTTACAGCATCAGGGCAAGCAGTCATATCCTTTACCACAAAAGGAAACACAGCCGTATCAGACCCACAGGAGTTGGAGACGATATACAGAATAGTTACCGTCCCAGCCGTCAAGCTGCTTACAATACCCGAGCTGTTAACGGTGGCTATAGATGGGTTTGCACTTACCCATGTACCTCCGGTAGTAGTATCTGTAAATGTGGTTGTAAAACCAGGACATAGGCTGTCGGTGCCCGAGATGGAAGCGGCATGGGGCAGGGCGCAACTACCCACTTTACGGATTCGTTGATTCAAATCATCTGCTATATACAAGTTGCCGCTGCCATCTACTGCCGCTCCATAGGGATAGTTTAACTCGGCTGCCGTTGCAGCCCCTCCATCACCGCTATAGCCAGCTGTACCGTTACCCGCAATAGTGCTGATAATGCCTGATGGCGTTACTTTACGAATGGTGTGGTTGGCATCATCTGCAATATACAAATTACCGCTAAAGTCTAAGGCTACACCAACGGGATAGTTTAATTCCGCCGCCGTAGCCGCCCCTCCATCTCCGCTATATCCTGCTGTACCATTACCTGCTATAGTGCTAATAGAGCCTGAAGGCGTTACTTTGCGGATGCGCTGATTACCGTCGTCGGCAATATACACATTACTGCTGCCATCAACGGCAACACCAATTGGATTGTATAATTCCGCTGCTGTAGCTGCACCACCATCTCCGCTAAAACTACCTGTGCCATTGCCGGCCAGGGTACTAATAGTGCCTGATGGTGTTACTTTACGAATGCGCTGGTTGCCCCAATCAGCAACATACAAATTGCCACTGCCATCTATTGCTACACCCGTAGGAAGTTGTAATTCCGCCGCCGTAGCGGCCCCTCCATCGCCGCTGAAACTCGCGGTGCCATTACCTGCTATTGTGCTGATAGTACCTGATGGCGTCACTTTACGGATTCGGTTGTTGCTATAATCTGCAAGGTATACATTGCCGCTGCCGTCTACCGCCACACCGTATGGATAGGATAATTTCGCGGCAGTAGCGGCTCCGCCATCTCCGCTATAACCAGAAGTGCCGTTGCCTGCAATTGTACTGATAGTACCTGCGGGCGTGACTTTGCGGATGCGGTGGTTTCCGTAATCACTAAAATATATATTGCCACCGGCATCTATTGCCACGCAAATAGGCTTGTCTAATTCTGCCGCTGTAGCCGGCCCGCCATCGCCACTATAACCAGGAGTGCCATTACCGGCAATGGTAGTAATAATCTGCGCCTGAGCGCAATTACCTACCCACAAGCCGAGCATCAAAATAATCGCAAAGCGATAACCAATGGGTAAAAATTTCTTTTTCATAAGTTAGTGTATAAATTGTTTTTAAAGTTAGAAAATTTGTATGAAAGCGCAAAGTTTAATCCCATCTCGCTCGCAACGCCTGTACAACTATCTCCCCACCACAAAACTCCTCGTCAAAACCACCCCACCAGCGAAAATCCTAACATAGTAATACCCATCATTCAGCGCACGATCAAGCTGAACAGGAACCTCGAATTTTCCATTGATAACCGAGCCTGTTCCGATTTTAACTATGCGGCCTAATACATCCCTCACCTCAAAAATCAAGTCTCCAGTTCCAGTAATATTACCCGCAATGGTAAAATTGCCCTCATTGGGGTTAGGGTAAACCGTTAAACTGCTTCCACCTTCATGCTCTATACCCTCAACGGCATCAGGGCAAGCCGTCATATCCTTTACCACAAAAGGAAACACAGCAGTATCTGATCCGCAAGTTGTTGTAACGATATACAATATATTTACTGTTCCGGCCGTCAGGCTGGTTACGATACCGGAGCTGTTAACAGTTGCAATTGAAGTATTTTCACTCATCCAGGCGCCGCCAGCTGTAGCATCGGTAAAAGTACTTGTCAAACCAGGACAAAGGCTATCGGTGCCCAAGATGGCCGCTGCAAAGGGTAGGGGATTAACCGTAATTGTTTGTGTTGCGTGCGACGAACCACAAATATTGCTAATAGTATAGGAAATAGTCGCAGCCCCGGCTGCAACAGAATAAACTTCCCCCGATGAACTTATCGTGGCTATCGAAGTACTTCCGCTCGT
>CANBSV010000174.1 GCA_947372225.1 Burkholderiales bacterium
TCTTTATGCTACGCTGGTTTGCACGCAAGCAGTTGTAGAGGGCATGCGTGCGGCACATGCTGGCAGAATAGTGAATCTGTCTTCGCGGGCAGCTCTGGGCAAGATCAACCGAACCGCTTACTCCGCCTCAAAAGCGGGAGTGGTCGGCATGAGCCGAACTTTTGCTCTTGAACTGGCCAAGGACAACATCACCGTTAATGTGATTGCTCCTGGCCCGATCGCGACCGAACTATTTCTCACAGCAAGCCCACCAGATGCTCCACTCACCAAAGCGCTTCTTGCAGCCGTACCGCTTCAGCGTGTGGGTGACCCTTCTGAAATCGCTCATGCTGTGGCGTTTCTGATGGATGAGCGTGGTGGCTTCATGACCGGGCAGACGCTATACATAGACGGTGGTTTAACCATTAGCTCTGTCCATTTGTAAATGTAAAGGTATTCATGTCTTCAGTTACCCCGCCAGATTCCGGTCAGGCTTTACCTGCTAGCCCGCTTGCGCGCGGCATGCGTCTCCTTCAGTGTTTTACGACTGAGGACTATGAGCTGAGCGCAAAAGATTTGGTGCTCAAGTCTGGGCTTGCCCGACCGACAGCATTTCGTCTGATCGCAAATTTGTGTGAAGTTGGCCTGCTTCACTATTCGGAGCGACGCAGGAAGTACATGATTGGCTCTGTTTTACTGACAATGTCTGCCTCATTCCTGGCGAGCATGACGATTCGCGCCATTGCGCGCCCACTCATGCTTGAGTTCGCTGAAATAGCCGAGGGACAGGTTTCACTTTCAGTCAACACGGACGATCATCGGCTGATCTATGCGGAGATCATTCAGGACCGAAAAAATACTGTCTTTTGCCCAGATCCGGGTACTGCAGTCTCACGTTCTCGCACGGCTTCCGGACGTGCTTACCTCGTGTCCTTGCCCGAGGACATTTACAGCATGCAGATCCAGAGCATTCTTGCCAAGGGTGATATTTCAGCGCAATGGCTTGACTCAGCCCTTGACGCTACACGCAAGGACCTCGCGCACCTAGGCTATTGCCGCAACCTGGGTGACTTGAAACAAAGCATCGTATCTATCGCGGTGCCAGTTAATGCTCATCATGGAGACCGTCGTTTTGTTTTTGGTGCCACGATCCCTGCTTACAGACTGAAAGAAACGCCAGAACTGCTTGATCAGTTGGGTATGCGGCTTGCAACCCTGGTGCACAACGTCCAGGTCGCCATTCGAGCAGATAAGGTTCCGTAAAGATGTACCTATAGCTTCCAATAAAAAATCAGGAGAAGACAATGACGGTATTTTGCAAAAAAAATGCGATGACCAGACGCAGCATGCTTGGCACGGCAATTGCGATCAGTTTCTATATTGTGGGGGCGGCGAATCCTGCCCTCGCCGCATGGCCTGAAAAATCACTGACCATTGTTGTGCCATTTTCAGCGGGAGGATCGACGGATATCCTTGCACGCATACTCGCCAAGCCAATGCAAAACTTTCTTGAACAAACTGTCGTCATTGAGAACCGAGTGGGCGCAGCGGGTGCGGTCGGTGCAGCAGCTGTCGCAAAGGCGGCTCCTGATGGCTACACCATTCTGTTTGGAGGCGTCGGGACAAATATCGTCGTGCCGCTCACTGTGCCTGAAACCACGTATGACCCACAGCGTGACCTTGCACCCGTTGGTCAAGTCTGTACCGTTGACTACGTGTTGGTCGTCAAGTCTGACAGTCCAATAAAAAGTGTGGATGATCTTGTCAGGTTAGCCAAGCAGAAGCCGGGAGCTATTTCCTATATGTCGACGGGAAATAAAGGCCCGTTACACCTTGGAATGGCATATTTCAGCAAACTGACAGATATTGAACTGAATCATATTCCCTACAAAGGTGAAGCAGCCGCGATGCCTGATTTGGTTTCTGGGAGAGTGGACGTTGCGATGATGACCGTACCGTACACAATGCCCATGATTCAAGATGGAAAGATACGTGCCATCGCCAGCATCGCTCCACAGCGCTCAGCGCTCATGCCTGACATCAAAACGATAGCTGAGCTGGGTGGTTATCACGCTTTTCAGCTGCCTATTTGGATAGGGCTATCGGTACCGGCTGGTACACCTGCAGATCGCATCGAACGCCTCAATCAGGCGATGCGTATTGCGCTGAAAGACGATGAGGTCGTGCAAACCATGCTTAAGCTGGGAGTCTCGCCTGTCGGCAGCACAGCAGCTGAGTTTGGAGCCTTTCAGGAGAGTGAGCGTAAGAGATGGTCCACCATGATCAAGGAGACGGGCCTACAGGATAAGTAGCCGGTCATTACCGTTCTCTTGCGGTGATGTTGCGATTACGCCGCCTTATATTGGTTTCCATGCGCAATAAATCTTTCGCAACGTCTCGCCCAATCTTTTCGTCTTCCTCCCGAGCATGTACTTTTAGAGGATTTATGCTGCAAGACTCTGAATATTCACGCATTCGGCCATGAGAGCAGGCGTTTTGCATTTCTCCACAACGCTCCTTCCATGGCCGCATCATTCAGCGGGAGGGCTTTAAATCCCTTTACACTTTCTCCAATTGGTCGGACAGGATAGGCACTTCCATACAACAAACGCTCAGGCATAAATTGATTTGCAGCCTTGATGTACTCATCCGTGCCAGGTGCCCGCATATTCAAGTAGCAATCAGGAAGTAAATATAAATTAGGGCATTCAAACGCGACGGCACAAATTAATGTCGTCCACGGCCAGGATGCATGCGCAACGATAATAGGAGTTTGTGGATATTTTTTTGCAATAGTCCTGATATGTTCCGGATATGAATAGCTCAGATCGGGTCCAAGCAACATACTAGAGGTCAAGACGATTGGAAGATCCTCTTTCGCTACGGCATCATAAAGCGGCCATAATGATGAGTCGTCTTCGTGTAGATTGAAAAATCCGTTATCAAAAGCAACACCTCGGAGTCCTAACGATCTGACACGACGCACCTCATTCATTGCTGCAACAGGATTTCCGCCGTTTATACCTGCAAATCCTACAAATCTGTTGTGACTCGTTGAACAAAACTCGGCAATTTCGATATTATCGGAAACGCCGTACTCCGGACCTGTGTCTCTGCCGATAATGACTGCATGTGTCACTCCAGCGTCATCCATTTCCTCAATCATTAAATCAACGGAGCGTAGAATTGATGATCTCGCTTCTCCCCTATTCCTGTGAATAAGTGCGAGTGTTTTTTGGTCGGCAAGCAGTCGCTCTGTCGTATGTGACTTAAATATTACCTGGTTCGCAAATGATGGGAGTGGGGGGCGTACTCTGAAATCAATCAACATACAGGATGCTCCTTGCTTGCTGACCAGGAAGACAACATGCATCAACCGAGCACAGCACACAATAATCCACGTTTACGTGGTTGTTCATTTTTTGAGTGACAATCAGAACACTTCAGAACCCATGACCGTCGTGCGATGCATGAAGCGTAACTTGTCAGGGCCATAGTCCGATATCGCTAAATGTTGTGTTGAACAGTTGTCCCACATCATGATGTCGCCTACCCTCCATTTATGGCGATACTTGAAGACATCAGAAGTGCAGTGTGCGTACAGATCTTGCAATAATTTTTTTCCTTCTTCAGGATCCATATCCACAATGCTGGTAGTAAATCCTTCATTGACGTAGATCGACTTCCTGCCAGTAATAGGATGTGTCCTGACGACAGGGTGAATCACCTCAGGCACCTTTTTAAGCTGATCCTCTGTCAGGGGTTGTCGCTGGCTGTTTGCTGCCAGACGCATTTTTTCATACCTGTCTGTGTAAGAGTGCACCGCTTTAAGACTCTTAATACGCTGTTTCATATCCGCATCGAGCGCTTCATAAGCAGATGCAGTATTGATAAAACAGGTATCTCCATAGGTTGTATCTCCATCCCTTTCAGGGATGACCTTTGCCTTAAGAATCGAGCAGCGACTTGGAGTTTTTGTGTATGACAAATCCGTATGCCAATATTGGCCGGCGTCACTGATACCGATATTTTTTTTATTTTCCTGAATATTGGAAATACGCAAGATCTCAGGATTTTCAGGAAGCAAGTACTGTTTTAGAACATGAATTTCCAATTCTCCAAAGTATCTGCTGAACTGGATGTGCTGCTCTTCAGAAATATCCTGGTTTCTGAAGAGTAAAACTGCACGGTTGTTGAATTGTTGTTCAATCTTGTTCATGTCATCTTTGCTGATTGGTTCAGCAAGATTGACGCCTATTACCTCAGAACCAATATTCTCTGTGAGATTTATGAATTGCATGCTCATTGCGATCTCCATCATAAAAAATGATTTTTTATTGCATTAATTTTTATTGATTGCATTAACTTTTATAGATTGTGTTAACTTTTATTTATTGCGTTAACTTCAGACCTTTAATGAGTTTGCTAAATCGGTCGTCATCCATTTTCACAAGTTTTGTGAATTTATCTGGCCCCTGAGAAAACACAACTAAGCCGGCTTCTTCAAATTTTTTAATCACAGCAGGTTCTGTTAGTACTGCTGAAATATCTGCATCAAGTTTCTGGATGACGTATGCTGGCACGCCTTTAGGTACCACCACACCTACCCACGCTCCGCTAGTGAATCCGGGATAAGTTTCTCCTATCGTCGGCACGTCAGGAAATTGAGATAGCCTTTTTTCAGATGTCACAGCAATAGGTTTGATCCGACCAGCTTTCACGAGTGGTGCGATCACACTGGGTGGCTCGCAGGCAAACTGAACGTTTC
>CANBSV010000175.1 GCA_947372225.1 Burkholderiales bacterium
TTACAACATTTTAAGTTTATTATATATTCCTGCAATCTTTTTTGGCTTTTATTTGTGACCAATGCCTGGCCAATCTCAACGGAAGGCGAAAGGTGCGGATAAAGGAAAGAAAGATGATCTCAATGAGGAAAATCGTTCCGATTTCGAGGAGAAGCGGAAGCTTGTGAAGGAATTCATCAAGTATCTGTCGAGCTCCAGAGATAGAGCACTCTCTCGATTTGAGCTCTGGTCTGATAAACGATTCGAGGCCGAGCTTGCGAAATTTGTGATCTTGCGAAGAAAGCAGCTTGAAGAACGAAGAAAGCAGCTTGAAGAAGATCGTTTTGAGGCCGAATGGGATAAGATTGCGTATAGCTTCATTTCACACCTGCCGGAGAAGGAAAAGTCAGCATGGTGTGAAGAACGTCACCCTGATCAATTCGAGGCGGAATTACGAAAATTCGCGCCTATCTATTTTGCCCGGAAGGAAGAAGCTCGTGCCAAGAAGATGAAAGTTGCTGTAAATTCCCCTGTAGCTGTCGGTGCAGATCCTCTATTGAAGTGCGTGCGTGATGTGCCCGTTGAATTGTGTGACCCAAATGCGTGCGAGGCTGTAGGCCGAGTCGCGGGTACAAATTCGAACTTGCAGTGCGTGCGTGACGTGACTGCTGAATCATATGATGACCCAAATGCGTGCAAGGCCGTGGGCCGAGACGCGGGTATCGATTCTGCGCTGCAGTGCGTACGCGACGTACATGCGGGGCGTGAGGCAATTGGCCCAGCCGTAGATTTAGTTTGCGACTTGCAGTGCGTGTGCGACGCGCCTGCAGCGGAACCATGCAATCTAGCGGCGTACGAGGCAGTTGGCCAAGACGCATATTTAGCTTCCGACTTAAAGTGCGTGCGTGGCGCGCCTGTCGAATTGCGAGACCCAAATGCGTGCAGGGCAGTGGCCCAAAACGCGGGTGCAAATTCCGACCTACAGTGCGTGCGTGGCGCGCCTGTCGAATCGTATGACCCAAATAATGCGTGCAGGGCAGTGGCCCAAGACGCGGGTGTAGATTCTAAATTGCAGTGCGTGCGCGACGTACCCGCAGAACCATGCAATCTAGCGGCGTACGAGGCAGTTGGCCAAGACGCATATTTAGTTTGCGACTTGCAGTGCGTGTGCGACTCGCCTGCTAAAGCATTGCGGTGCGTGTGCGACGCGCCTGTTGAAGCATTCAGTCTAGTTGCGTGCGAGGCAGTTAGCCGAGACGCAGACGTAGATTGTAATTTGCCGTGCGTGTGTGACGCGCCTGCAGCAGAACCATGCAACCTAGCGGCGTCGTGTAAGGCAGATGGCCGAGACGCAAACGTAGATTGCAATTTGCGGTGCGTGTGTGACGCGCCTGCAGTAGAAGTACACGACGTAGCGGCGTGTGAAGCGGCTGGTCGTAAAGACGTAGATTGCGTCTTGCAGCGCGTGTGTGACGCGCCTGCACAAGAACTGGGGCCCACGGTGCCCGTGAACCGTCTTGCGAGGAGTGTTTGCGTCAAAGAAGAGTCCGAGGCATTTGGCTGGAATGCTGTGTGGTGCGCGGAAGTCGAAGCGGCGCTGCCTCCCGCACAGCCGCCTCCCGTGGCGAGGGGCGTGTCGTGTTCTAACCATACTATGATCCGACGAGCGACGCTGTCGAAGAAGGTGCGTAGATCGTTTCTGTTGAGCGACCTGTCGCTGATGGTGTCGTTAGGGTTGAAGGCGCGTTGTGTCCTGCCCGTCCGGTTACTAGCGTAGCAGCGTCTCCGTACCGTGTCGTGTTGGCGTGGAGCGACGCAACCGACTGTACGTACGTGAGTGAGATGCGTGCTGTGGACGTGGGCGAGCGCATTCCTATGATGTGCTTGATGAGTACGGACGAGGGAGCGCTGGGGCGTACGAATTCGTGTACGTTCGTAAATTGCGTACGATGGATGAACATAGAGTGACTGTGTCGCGTGGCGAAGTCAAGGTGACGGTTGCAGACGGCAATGTGTATCCCTTCAGCCGACGTGGCATGTTGTCTGTGTGCAACGTCGATGTAGAAGTCTGTCGGCTGCCGATAGGAGCGGTGTGCGGAGGACGATCAAGTGCGTTGACTGCGGTGAATGCGAGACCGTCCTCGTCTGAGTCTCCATCGGGGCGCGACGACTTGTAAGTGTGGTGTGTACTAGGTACGGCGTTGGATGGTATTCCAGCTGTTGACTAAGTCACCACTAGGGAGCGTAGCTCAGTAGTTACATGCGTGTGAAGCGACGCGTGTAATTGACGGATGTTTTGACTGTACACGTATCCACATGCAGTGTGTTGCAAGTAGGGAGCGTGTCGTAGCATCTGTGATGTTACGCCGACACGAAGAATGTGTTAGCGTTTATGAGTGAATGAGTCACACCAGACCAGCGATGGGTTGGTTTTTGATAAGCATGTAGAAAAGTACTATGTCTGTGCAGGATGCGGTACGTAGAATGTATAGCGGCGAGCTATATTGTACTGTATGTCTGTGGGATCGACTGGTTCCGGTGATGATACGGACCGGTTGGGGTGTTTTCTCGTGTCGTCCGGTGTACTTGCAAGCGCTGCGATGGATGGTGACCCGTTTATACGAGTCAGTGCCGAAGAGCGCGCAGCAGCACGCGCGGAGAAGAATGTCGTGCGCGCTGACGAAGCAATCGTGCAAGAGCCGCCTGCTGGTGATCTGGAGGCGGCGTGGCGTGTCGACGCGAGTGAAGAGATTCGTGACGCAGCGCCAGTGGTGCAGACGGACGGTGTGACCGTCGTCGCATCAGACAATGATGTTAAAGAATATGTTGCTACCATCGACGATGCAGTAGCACATGAGAAGGCGGGGCAGAATGTGGACCGCGAACTGCCGCCGCCAAAGCCTCCGCCTATTGTGGAAGAGAACGTGTTTAAGCGTATGACCCGAAGCAGCACGCGAGCGAGTTTTTATGGCTTGTCTGCGGTGTGTATGAATCTGTCGTTACAGGCGGCGCGCAAGCGCAGAGGTGCAGAGGCCGACGCGGCTGGCGAAGCCGAGATCAAGCAGATTGTCGATCGTGGCATTGTGCGCGGTAGGCACTACAGCAGCCTAAGTAACGATGAGTTCAAGAAGGTCTTACCAATCCACATGTTTTACGAGGAAAAGTTCGAGGCAGGGGAGTACTTGAAGATGAAGGGACGCAGCGTCGTACTAGGGAATCTTCAAGACCGTACACAGTCTACGGTGTCGCTGCTGGCACTAACGGTGGTTGTCGTGATTGCGCCGAAGTTCTGCATGTGTAGTATGTCGTTTGACGTGACAGGAGCATATCTGTACGCAAAGATGCGAAAGCCCGTAGTCGTGTACTTTCCACCACATCTTGCGAAGATGTTGGTAAAGGTGGTGCCCGAATTCAAGCAGTATCTCTGCCCGAAAGGTGGAGTGTATTGTGATTTGATTGGAGCTCTCTATGGTACCATCGAGGCGGCGAGCCTGTGGTACGAGCACATCAGTGCTACCCTGAAGCGGTTTGGTTTTAAAGTTAACCAGCTCGAACCGTGTGTGTTTGAGCGCGGGAGCGGGGAAGACTGGGTGATTGTCACCCTATACGTGGACGACGGGAAAGTTTTCTGTCGACGACAAGACGTGCTAGTGCAGTTGGGACGCGATATTTCCGCTGCATACACTGCAACCTTCAATTTCGACCTGAAGTCGCAATATCTCGAGATGTTGTTCGACTACTCTGAGCCTGGTGTTTGCTTAATCAGTATGCCTAAACTAATCGATGATGTGTTAGCAGACTTGGATGTCAAGGGTGGTAGTAAGTACCCACATGACTCCAACTTGTACACTGTCGATGAGAACTCGCCTGCGCTGGATGCGAAGCGAGTGAAGGTATTCTATTCCGTAGTGTACAAATTGTATTACTGTGCCTTGCGTGTTGAAGTACGCATACAGGTAGCAGTACACTTCCTCACCACGCGCGTGACGAAGCCTACGGAGGAGGACCGGTCAAAGCTCATGAAGGTGTTGCGTTTTCCTGAACTGTACTGCCCGCGGCGTTATCCGATTAGCGCCGAACGGTGGACCGTTATGTGTCGAGTGGTGGATCGATGTTGGACACGCCATACATTTTGATATGCGCAGCCAGACTGGCAGCGTAGGTAGGCTCAATGATGCTACCATCTATGTGCGTACGTCGAAGCAGAAGAGACCATCCAAGTCCGCGACGGAGTCCGAGTTTGTGGGTGTGTCTGACGAAGCGGGTGCACCGCTGTGGTGTAACGAGTTTATGTTTAGTCTCGGTTTGCTGCCTGAGTGTGTGGTTATCCGGGAGGACAACACTGCGTGCATTATATTGCACCAAAACGGCAGAAGCAATTCGGCTAGGACTAGGCATACCAAGATCCGTGAATGGTGGTTGAAATACCACATCGATGCTAAAGAGATCGAGTTCGTGTGGGTCGAGGAGGGTAAACAGCAGTTAGCTGATGCGTTGAGCAAGCCTGTCGTAGGTCGTTTGTTTGTTGATCATTTTGATAGCATACACGGTGTAGTGCTTGTATATAAGAAGGTCTATCCACGCTGAAGTACGTGTGTTGTGGCATGTGACTGCAGTGTGTTGGAAGTAGGGAGCGTGTTGTGTTATACGTTATGTTACACTGATACGAGATGTGTGTTCGTGATCATGTGTGAGCATGTGACGGGAACCAACCGAAAACCGAAGTTGGGAAAACTGCGAGAAACTGTTATATGTCCGTATTAGATACGTACTTTGAGTGGCTGTGAGCACGGATTGGTGACGTAGACGTATAACGGAAGTTTCTAGAAGCGGTTATGATGACCGGCGGATGTGACCACCGGGGTCGGTGCGTACATGCTGTGTCGTGTGTGTTAGTGATTAATTACTTCCAATAACTGCTAGATCTGATAGATTAGTGTGTTTAGGTGATTGAAACTAACTTAAAAATAGGATTTTCAGAATTCTTGGTGAGAATTTAGAATCATTCCTTCAAAAGTATTTTTAGTGACTGTGACGTTGCAAACGTACGGTACTGATTATACAACACTGCCCCCCCCCCGCGGAGGGCGTTGGAGCTCAGCCGTCCCCAAAAGCGGGCAGCGGCGCGTTCTCTCGAGTGTTGACAATTGTTAATTTTTCTTCCATTTTGATGTGAACATAATTAACAAAATAGAAGTGTCATATATATTAAATAAACGTTTGAGTATTATTCCTACTTTATTTTAAACGTATAATTGAGCAGGAAAAAGAATTATTTTCTGAGGTGGCTTCTATCACCGGAAAACTGGTCCGGACTGCCGAGCCTTGCTCTTTCAATTCTTCGAAGAAATTTACATCTGTTGGTAGCATTAATTGGTTCATGTATGAAAAAGGTGTTTTCTGCTCTTGAATGTATAGTAAATGTGTGCCAGAAAAAGATTATAGCTGGTAGAAATTGTGCTCTACTTCGGAAAGACTCTGTTTCGCTCGCTGTTGTTGGTCGACATGCACAATGGCTGAACTAAACTTTCTCGTTTTTTCATTTATTTGGGACTTTAACTGTCTATTTCATATTATTTATTGAATTTTATTATTGATTAAAGCTTTTGGTTAAGCGGGAGGCTTCACTTTGCTGATTTGAGGACTGTGGTCTGCAGTGATTATTTTTCTGTAAATATTTTGCCAATTGTTTGTGACGGAATGCTCATATATGACTGGAACGACGCCTTTCTATTCAGTTCATAGAAGAGTTAAATCATTGGATAGTAGATAACTGATCTTTTGTGCATCAGTTTAGCCTGCAGTGTGAAATATCATTTTAATATCGCTACCTGTTCGTGTTTAGCCATAGATACTGTTTGACGATGATGCTTTGTAAATTCTTCCATTATACTTGTAAATTCTCTGTTTGACGATGTAAATTTCTGTATATGTATTGAATTAGGTTATTAACTTGTTGCATGCATTTCAAAATCATAATGTGCTTCAATACTAATAAAGTCGATACCATGATTACACAGCTATTTCCAGTCGATACCATGATTACACAATGGATAACTTCAGCTATTTCCACCGTCATCTCTTCTTCTGGTAGATCCAACCAGCAGCTTACATGGTAAATTTAACGTTTTAGTTACTATAATCCCTAGCGTTCAAGAACCAGACAGCACCTTTTTAATTAATGAGCGCAATAAATATATCAGAATTAAAATTAAAATTTCTATGATGGAAACTGGACCCTTACCAATGTAGATGTCCGATCACAATAGCTACACTATTTATGGATTGTAACTCAACGGCATTCAATATATGAATTTAAATGCTATTTACACACAAAAAATCAAGATCTG
>CANBSV010000176.1 GCA_947372225.1 Burkholderiales bacterium
ATATTTTTCAATCCAACGAAAAGGCCCTTGGTCTTAATTGGGGAAAAGAATCTGTACTATCAATCCAATGAAAAGGTCCTTGGTCTTATTTGGCGAAATAAATTCGTGAGAGGCAAACAGCATATTTTATCGTTGGAGGGAAAAGGAGAAGCACGAAGAGAAGACCAACGTCGTGCTGCACTGTGTTCGCTCGCACACTCAACATAGTGTACCATTGTCATGGCCGAAAATTCCGACAAGTCTCCACTCACGTTATACGACAAATTCACCATGTATGTGCCGTGTGACATGCTATGTGGCACGAGCCACTAATGTATGCACGATACTTGGTGTGTGTTCCCAACCGAGCATGTGATAAGTAGTGGCAGATATGGGACGTGCAGAAGACGACACTATCAGCATAGTGGACAGAAAAGAAGAGATGGTTAGATGGGATTACTAACCAAACAACGCTGTGCTCACAGCGAGATGGGTGAGCCGAAGGGTGTGTGTCGGGAGACACACGGCTCTCTTATAGTCGTATAGTGCGTCAGTGGTTAGAACAGGTAAGTCAGAGACTCACACATGAACGTCACTTAATCACCACACAGAGATACCCCCATACAGCGCAGCTATCGCAGTGGTTAGATAGAGTTATGTTCCTGAGTAGTGGCCAAGTCATATAGCCTCGCCGCATTCGGGAGAGCTTGTGCCCGCGAGTAGGACGAGCGTGAGATGGTTGAGCCAGGGGCCCAGCCGCCCATGTCATTGATTATGTTTTGCGGTAATCCGGCCTCCTCCGCCACAGTGGATAACGTGATGCGTCCACTCTTTGATGAAAAGGAGAGACGTGGCAGGTTTAGTTCGTCGGCGCATTTACGCAAAGCTTCCACCGACTCTTTCGTACGGAGATTGGCTATGGTGCCATTGGTGGGATGACAGCGGGCAAAGAATGGTTGGTTCTCAGATAAATTTCTCGACAGCTCGAAGGCAATGAGACAATCCAGTAACTGGGACTCCAAAGGTTTCTCTCGTAGGATAGGGTGTGCCATTGCCAGGCGCTTCTTCAGCAGCTTGCCAACGGAATTGGTCGGCTTAGACGTGATGCACCGGACTTCGGCGCGGCAGATTGACTGCCACGTGGATGGGTCAATAGAGTCTAGTTCTGGCCAGTCAGGCAAACCAAGGGCGACCCGAAGATGGTTATTGCCTCCCGTTATCACGACAGGTTTGCTCGAGGACGAACTGGTGAAATGGTAAGTGACATCGCTGCCCCGCAGATAGTGGTTGAGCTTAACTCTCCGACCTTGACGAGTGACAAAGTCGCCTATGCAGAGGCTGCTACTCCTAATGCCTAATGCCATGCTAAGCGCTTCAATGAGGAAATACCCTCTGTTACTAATGTCATCCGCTCGGGTCCAAGATCCCGGAGCCCAATACCGGTCGTACATTAAATGGATGAGCGGAAGAGTTATGGGTTGGGTCTGCTCCTGTAGTAAGGAGAGGACGCGACCTCGCTGTAATGGGGCTTCGGATAGCTGAGCTACCGCGTAGGTCTGTTTCAGCACAGAATTGGTGGACGTTTGAAATATAGCCTTTCTAAAGTGGCCATGGAACTGAAAAGCGTGATTCAAATTGTCTACTACTGTTGAGACATATGAGAGAGCGAAGTTGTGTGTAGTGACTAAACAGTTGGCGAACTCTGACACATATAACATTGCTTGCATGTCTGTGATGTTGATCAACAGAGGATTCAACATAGGCTGGGCTTCGGCATTAGCTAGTACAAATCGATTCCACGAATCCCATGCCGTGCGTATACCTAGGGGTAGTTGCGCCACTGAAGAGACGTTCCTGTTCCTTAATTGGATGGCGTGACAGTGCTGAACGGTGGAAGTATAAGTTGGCATAGAAGAGCCCGTAGAAAAGGAACAAGAGCTTAGAACCGAGTTACCCGTCTGGGGTTGTGATGATGTCGATGAGTCTGCAGCTGATGTGTGAAAAGTCTGAGGGCCATGATGTGTCGTGGGATGAGACAGACCCGTACTCTGGTGCATCACATACGAGGGCCCGTAGCCCGCACAAAAGATCTCCATCGGGACATTGAAGGGATGTGCATAGATGGGGCGAGAGGCCCTCGAATATGAGCTGTAACGACTGGAGAGATTAGCAGAGGGTTCTATGATTCTGAGATGTGGCGTTGCTGGAGTCCAAGATGGATCGGGGACTGGGTGACCACCCTCGACGGAGACGATACCAAGGTAAGCATTCATGACCGAATTGATGTGACTCGAGAGGCAAGAGCCAGTTTGCTGAGCCATACGGCTATCGCAAAAGAAACCTTTTGACAGATGGGAGAGGTACCCGCCGATGCGGGCGTCAATCAACGTTTGCTTCAGAGGCAATGGATGTACATCTCCTACAAAACGAGGGGTGTAGAAACGAGTGGGAGGTTGGCGCACCAGCAGGAGGCCTTTCATATTGGGCACGATTCGGTATGTGCCCGTGGTAGGGTCGAAGGTGATCAGAGTAGTCTGAGGCAACACACGGAAATAAGCTGCCCACACTAGATCCTCTTCCGAGGACAGGATGACACGCACAGGAGGCGGGAGTATAACAGACGAGATTGGCAATGGGCCGCAGAAGGGGCGCTGCCATGCGACAGGAGGCTCTATCGATGCTGCCGAGGAGAGTTGGGTGAGAGGAGGAGGTGGACCGCAGGTAGTTATGGAGACCCGCATGGGTGGAAGGGCCTCGTCGTCCAGCTTTGAGTAGATCGGGGGTGGCGATCTGGACCTACCCCGCTTGCTTGTCCTAGAGAGTATGAGCTGTTGTCGCCGATCGCTGTGAATAGAGGTAGTAATGGATACATCATCGTTGAGGTCGCACTTCTCGGAGCCGGAACTGGAGTCGTCGTCTTCCGAAGCGGAGCAATAATAGATGGCAGAAGATTTGAGGACGAGAGGATAAGCAGGCAGTGTTCGTGACGACTCCGACTTTGACAAATCGAAAGACCCCACCAAGGGTTTAATTAGATCTAGTAGTGCTGTGGGGGCAACTTGGCTCGTCGACTTCTGTATGGCTTTTGGGGGCACCGTCCCAGGGGCGAGGCGGAAGTTGGAGGTGGATCTGGTAGGAGCGGAGAGTTCCTTCATTGGAACACTCATCGACGGAGCTGATGGGTTTACCCGCGAGAGAGAGTCGAGAGAGGGGTTTAACTGAAGGGCGGAGCGGGAGCTTCCACTTAGCTCGGACGTGGCTCTGACTGCCGCCTTAGAGACCAGAGGGGTGAGGGCGAATGGCTTATCCGCTTTGCTAGCCGGTGGTACCGACTTGGCTGCTAAAGATACAGGCAGTGGGCATTGACATGGTTAGTGGTCAGCACAAGATGCATGCGCCACTCATATACGTAATGCACGCTGCAGAGTGGAGTGATGGAAGCCATGGACGGTTAGCGTTTAGAGGACACCGAATTCGTATGCAGAGTGGCTGCCTGTGCTATCCTCCATGCTTTTGGATCTAGGGTCCACTGATGTCTGGGGTCCACTTGGGCTAAGATTTCTGCTGTGAGAGCAGAGTCGAGCACAGTGGGCGATATAGTGCCCCACGACGGGTCCCGCGCGACCAGATCTTTCCACGAGCCGTCACGGGATAGTAGATCACACCTCCAATTCTCGGAGCCCTCAATATGAGAGAAGTCTCCGATGTGAAGGTTGAGTGAGATTGCCTGGAGGATAAACATGCATGCAGTATTTGTTGCGATGGTGCTATGCGCAGTACCCTTGCCAGCCCATGTCAGAGCGGCCATGCTGTCCCCGGCTAGCCACACGTAGGACATGTTGCATCCTAACACAGCGGCTATCCGTATAGCGAAATATGCGCCGATGAGTTCGGCAACATTTTGAAATTCCGGTTGTCCAGAGAAGGAAAGGTCTTTTATCGAGATGGCGGCTCCCCCAACCGGGTGAAGCGAAGAGGAACTCTGCCGCCATTCATAGATGAGAATACCAATGCCCTCCAGCGAAGCATCAAACGTGATTACAGGGCATGTGTGCGGGCGGAGTAGCGGTCGAAACGATTCAAACGATCGTGCGAACGCCGTTGATCGTAGCACAGTGAGTGCGAGCAATGTACGAAACAACAGTATAACTGACCACAGATGTGGGGTAACAGATATGGAACAACGCGCGGAGAGGCGATGCATTGACGCATGCAAAACAGCCGTGAATGGTAGCAACAGCGGGCAAATCGTGGCGTAGCGTGAACCCCACGATGCTAACTTCTCCATGAGCAGAAAGGAGATTGGAGCGTCCCGCGTGACCGACATAAACCCGTACAGCGCTTTTAGTACATTCTTCTCTGCAATTGTGACAAGTGCTGTTACCGTGTCTAGATTGTAGCCAATGATATCTAGGCGGGTGGCCGCCTTCGTTTTGTCTGGTGCACACGCTACCGGGCCCATGAGGCCGGTGAACAGCGCTGCGGCTACAGAAAGGTCATGGTTGAGGTGTTCTTGGGTGGTGGCACCCATCCCATCATCTACGTAGATATTGGTCGTACCCTTCACGCGGCGCTGTAATTCCCATCGGATCGCGCGGGTGACGGTATCAAAGGCGAAAGGTTGGCCCGCCCAGCCGAAGATGCCCGCTATAAAGAATATAATAGAGCCACAGAATAACGCCGCTGCCATCCATTTGATGTGCTCTACGCAAAATACTAGCTGCGTGTACGCACCCTTGACATCCATCAACCACAGGATGATATCTTGATTGGGAAACATGTCACGCGCTCGAAGAACCATATGTACAACTTCGTCTATGGTTGGGTTATGTATGGCCCCGTACCGCGCCTCACAGGCGTCACGCACCTCCACTGAGTTCAAAGCCGCGAAGGGGGGTTGAGCCCATGTGGGGTCGATCAAAGCACGGCCGCCAGGCTTACCGGGTTTAGTTGTCCAGGCCAGACGACTGGTATGAAACTCCTTGACATGTGCTTCTGCGACATGACGAGGCAGAACAATGGACAGCTGAGCAGCGCCGTGCGTATCATAATACGTTTTATCTACCGTGGTGTGAAGTTTCCTATACGCGGGACTCATTGGCGGTGCCGTTGGCAAGGTGCCATTGGGCACGAAAGCCGGAGGCAGCGTTACAGATACACCATTTGCTACATCGAGAATGGCCGCCATGTGCGGATTCTCCGGGTGTAGCGTGTCAATTACCCGTTGGGGTGTAAGGAGCTGCTTCACTTTTGCCGAATCGATGCGGCGTCGAGCAAGCTCATCTAGCGAATACTTACAATCTGCGAAGTCAGCGAGGTCTTTGTCTCGTGCCTCGGTAGGCCATTCGAAGCCGGCTCCCCATGCAAGTGCATGCTCCTCCGTAAAGTGCTTGTTAGCTGAAGAGACGGCTTGTTGGGCGAGTCGAAGAAATTCTTCTCTTGTGGGCCCAACTTCGGGGAGTGTAACTAGAGTCGAGATTTCTACCATCGATTGAACCACGCTGTCTATAGCCGCTTGAACCTCCGGTGAGAATCTAGTGTCTCGTGGCCATGACGGATGTGCTCGGGACGGTTCCACGAGCCTAGGTATGAACTCTACTGGGGGATTGTGATATCCTACTATTTGCGTCGGAGTGACATCGAAGTAGTCTCTCGCGCGCTTGCAATTGCGGCGCGAGGACCAACTAAGCGTACTTGACAAACCATCATCCGCCATTCCCAACACCATTGACCGGTGAGAGGGGTTGTGGCTGACACTTAGGGTGTCGGGACGGGGTCGGTGCAGAACTGCCGGACTCGGGGAGCCGTGCAGGGACACCTCTGGACCAAGTGGGCCAGGATGAGGGAGAAGCGTACTTCTGCACTCATCAACACCAGGGCAGGGCCCTTCGAGTAACGCCTCAGCACCAGACGCCTCACCAACGAGGGACTGGGAACTATTAGGAGGTAATAGCTCAACTACGTGGTCCACCGCGCGACTCGGTTGGGAGCGGGGTGGGCGTGTTGATGTACTTAAGTGCCCTCTCGCAGTATCGACCAGCACTCCATCATTAATGGTAGCATGCCACTGTATGTGACGGGCTGGGTGCGAAGAGAGGGGAGCTGCTTTCCCAGGCAGCGGGGTCAGAAAATGATCATGGGGTTTCTTAGGGGGGATGGGACGCCGTCCAAGAACGCAGACTTTGGGCTGCGGTGGACCCCCGAATCCCTATGTTTTGAACGTTAGAGTTGCGGTATCTGCCAGCACGCCCGCTGCCAACGCAGCGCTGCCGTGCATGGGGGATTTCGAAGCCAACGCTGCAAACTCTGCTCGGGTTCCTGGGATATTCCGGCGGTTATGGTTGCGTGAGCACGGGGACGCCGTGCATTTTGCCCAGGGCTTGCCCTTCGTGGGAGGAGAGAGCACAAACAGAAAGTGTTTCAGGCATTTCTCCTCCGTGGGCGTCGGCTTTGGCGTCGTAGTCAGTGGTGACGGGGCGCCAAACGGTCCACTTTTCCGTTTCTTCGAATGCAGAAAAAGGGCGTCATACTCCCCAGACGGCGCAAAGAACACACTACATGGGTAAGGCTCCCAAAGCAGTACGTTGGCTGCAGCCGACACGAAGCGTGTCAGAATGGCCAAACAACCTGGCGCGTCCTTGCGCTCATCGGCGAACTGCCCGTCCGGAGTGTCGTCCGATGCTACTTCCGCGAAGAGGGCGAGCGCCTTCTCCAATTGAGCGGCGATATATGCCGCTGAGTATAAAAATATTGCATTAGGCCGCGCTGTGAACAGCCGCAAGAACGGCTCCAAGCAGGAAAGAAAGGGGACTCCCCAGACCGCGCCTAGGACAGCTTGACAATTTAGTATCGTTTGCCAAAGGACGCCTTTAGACAGCACCGAATGATTGGTTGGCCACACGCGACAGTCGGATGTTGCGTTTGCGAAATCTAGTAAGCGTAGACGGTCTGGAAGGAACATCCACTTACCCAGCAGGACCTTTTCGAACGATTCCACGTTATTCATGACTGGGAGGTGAAACGTGTGTATGACTGCGGAGAAGAATTCAATAGAGGATGCTGGAGAGAACGCATTCCAAGGATTCGCTCCCCTAAGTGTAAGCCGGTTGTACAAATTCAACGAATCTAACGTCATATCGTGCATAAAGCGAGCCTGAACCGCCTTGGGCCAAAGACGCAAGAGTATTTGAACTTTGGCGATCCGCATGACTGCGCCGATCTTGGTATATACCGTTTGTAGAATTCCATCCGCGTCTACGTGGTAGAACGCCAATTGTTTCGATGTTGACTCCACCGTGGCTGGGCCTCCACTCTGCAGATTGGGTGCGCATGCATTGACAACAGCACCCAGTACAGCAGCAGCAGATACAGTTGCAGGTACATCAGAGGGCGTACCTGTGTTCCCGCGGACGATGGGGAAAAGGAAGGTGTTTGCGTTACGTGGGAACGCTAAGACTTTGACTCCAAGTGCTTCGAACAGTCCTCCTGTCTCCCATCGACCATCCACCGACGGTACCGTAGCCATGGTGCCCACTTGAATGACGACATTGAACAACATGGGGTCTTCCGTGGGTGTTACCATGCGGAGGGTTCCAAGAATGAACCCTCCGCACGTAAGGAAGCCACAGAACTCCTCGTCCGCTGATAGGACTTTGTTCGGGAGGGTAATGGTCATTCCATTGTAACACGCTGCCGGAGATGCCGTAGCCAGGACATCTGTAAAGAGATCCTGGAACGGTACATCTCTTTCCTTCACGATTTCCCCGCCCGGCAAGTTAGCGTAGGACGAGATGACACTTTGAGTAAACAGGCGACTGACTGACATTTTGATTTTTGAAAATACTGAGATTGCAACAAACTAACTATGTTAATTGCAAGTACAGAAACTGAAGTATTTAGCAGCAAATTCAAGCATAAGTAAAGTTGCATTGCAGAATTTGAACTATGAAAATATCGTGGCACGCCACAAAATATATTTTTCAATCCAACGAAAA
>CANBSV010000177.1 GCA_947372225.1 Burkholderiales bacterium
TGAGGTAACGATGACGCCCTTGTCGCCAACGGCGATCCACTGGTCACCTTCCCAGCGGACGTTGAGCAGGTGCTCATTCGTAGGGTTTGGAACGTTGACCCAGGTCTCACCGGCATCTGCGGTGGTCATGAGCGTTCCAGTCAAACCGACTGCCACTCCATGCTTTTCATCACGGAACGCAAGGCTCATCAAACTGACTTGGTTGTCAACCTTGATTTCAGTCCAGGTTGCGCCGCCATCCGTCGAGCGCATCGTCAAGCCAGCTTCACCGAAAAGAATGCCGACATTGCCGGCGAAAGCAATGGTGTTGAGGTTCCGGTCGGCTTCGGGGAGCACCCGGGTCCAGGTCAAGCCCTTATCGTCCGAACGCAAAAGCGTGTTGTATTCGCCAACGGCCCATGCCCTATTTCCGGCGATCTGCACCCGAAACAGCTTGCTGATTTCTGGCTTGGGTGGTGTGGGCTGAGTCGCCTTGTTCCACGTAGCACCGCCGTCGGTGGTGTAGAGAATCAGGCTGTGGTTGCCGACGAGGATCGCGTTTTTATCGTCGTACGCGGCAATGCCCTGGAGGTTCTCCAGAGTCTTGGTCTTCTGAGCAACCCAAGTCTTTCCACCGTCCTCGGTGCGAATCACCTTACCTGCGGTACCTGCAGCCCATGCCACCTGTTCGGAGGGAGCGGCGACGCTGATGAAGTTGTCTCGGCGCTCGATTGCTTTGGGCTCAACCTTCGTGATGACTGCTTCCGCCTTGACGAAAAAGCCCGCATAAAGAAGGCCCCCAATGATCACGATAGGCATAACTTGAGGGATGAAATTCAGAACCCTCGTCAGACCGCTCTTTGAATTCTCTACCACCTTTGTCTCCTTTATGTGGCTCTTCGCGCTTGGCGACTAACCACCGATATTGAATGGTTCAGATAAACAAAACTTGACCCAATCGACAGGTCAATTTTCGAGACAACCTTCTTTCCGAGGCTTTTTAAACGAAAAAAGCACGGCCAGAGCAATCCAGCCGTGCTTCGGATGCCCATTCAAACGAAAGGGCATCCGTATAACAGGTTACTCCGCCTTTTCAGGAAGAGGCAGGCAAACCCATTCTTTGTAGAACGTTTCGATATCAGGTTCGAAGTCGTGAATCACTGGGTACCAAGGGGTTGGAGCCTCCACATCATGGAGAACGCCGCAGCTTGGGCAGTAGTACTCACGATAAACCTGCCAGTTCGTGTCTGGATGCATGAACTTTGGATAAACCTCAGCCATGGCTTCAGCGTTGTCACGAACGTAGATGTTCGCGAAAAGCTTCCAGTTTTCCTTGTAGCCACAGAACTCATGGCCGCAATCACAGATCGTGAGCCACTTCTTGGACTTCGCGGACTGCACGATGTACATGTGCGGGGACAGCGGGAGAACGATCTTGTCTGGGAAAGACACCGATGCTTGCAGAGCCGTCAGGTATTGCGAGAAACGCTCGCTATCCTTAGGCATCGACAGCATGCGGAAAGTCGTATCCCAATCGAGCGTTCCCGCTACCATGTTATTGACTTGTTCTTGTGTATATGTCGACATCTATATCTCCAAATTTTCAGAATCGTTGTTTAAGGAATGAAGATCACTCTTCAACCTGAACAACGGTGCGAACGTCAGGCATCAAGGACAGGTCCATCCGGTACTTGGAACCGTACGAAGGAATACCCAGTTCGGTTTCCAGAACCATCCAGTCAGCAGGCAGATCCCAGAAGGTCTTGAACTTATCCGTCCACTTCGCCGACAAGGCCAGGCTGGTCGCGTACATGTGCTGAACTGCTTGCGAGGCATGCTTGTTGATGATGCGGGTGCGCTCTTCCTTCATCCACTCGCGGGTAGGAACCGAACGGGCGATACGCTCCTTGCGGATTTCTGCACGGCGGACCTTGGTGGCGGCTTCGTCGATGTGGTAGACGCCCTTGGCATCTTGCGACACCACGGCCCCGTGAACCTTGCGAGCGAATTCAACCAACAGGAACTTTTGGTTCAGGTCGCTTTCGATGGACTTAACTGCACGATCCAGGGGATCGCCGAAGCCAGGGCCGCCACGGATGTAGTTGAGGTACAGGTCGTGGTTCGCGTAGCACTCTTCCGTCGTGATGCACTGGTTATCGCGCTTGACAACTGCGGTCGCGTCGATGCTCTGCTCATAGATACGAGCAGTTGGATCCAAGTCCGCGCCCAGAGGGATGGCCTCGCCATTGGCGATGCGACGCTCCAGACCCGTCTTGTGAGCTTCGAAACGGTAGCCGGTTGCCGATGGGTAACCACCCATCAGACCCCAGTCGCTGTTCATGTAGCCGTTGCCCATGAAGAACATCGACCAGTCTTGCGAGCCCCAGACCATCCGAAGCGTCTCGAAACCGCAACCACCGCGGTACTTGCCGTAGCCACCCGAGTTGGCCTTCACGTTGCGACCGAGGTACAGGAGTGGCTCAGCCATTTCCCAGATCTCGATGTCACCCATGTCGCCTTCTGGGTTCCAGATGGCAGCAGCGTGGTTCAGACCGTCCTTGATAGCGCAAGCGCCGGTACCGCAAGACGAGGCTTCGAAGCTGTTCACAGCATGAATTTCGCCGTCTTGGTTGATACCGCCGCCTTGCAGCCAGTTCGAGGTGTTGGCGTTACCTGCGTTGGTTTCTTCCAAGTAGCCACGGCTGAAGTAGGCTTGGCTCAGACCGCGCCACAGTGCAGACCAGCCAGACACCAGGAAGTGCCAAGCGTAGGCGTGACCGGTGCGGCGGTCGTCCGGGTTGCACCACGTGCCCTTAGGCATGTGCAGCTCGGTCGCGAGGTATGCACCGTCATTGATACGCTGGGTCGGAACCAGCGTCTGGCACATCGCCACCCACAGACCGCTCGTGAAAGCAACGTGGTGGGCGTTGAAGGTGTGCCAGCCCCAGCGGCTTGCGCCCTCGAAGTCAAGACGCCACTTGCCATCCGACTTGATCGTCATCTCGACTGGCGAGTGCATGATGCTGTCGAGTTTTGCAAACGTCGACGACACACCCACGTCCGGGTGTGCATACGGCACGTCAACAAAAGCCACCTTGCGATAAACGCCAGGCACGCACATGGCCTTGATGCGCATGATCAGACCTTGACGGCCCTCTTCAATCACTTCTTGGCCGAATGCCTCGTAGTTCTCGATGCCATCAGCAGCGATGACTTCGTGAACGAGCTCACGGATCATGTGGCAGCCAGCGATACGGGTCTTCTCGTCCAGAATCCAGTACTTAGGCGTACGGACCGAACGCTGGCTTTCATGCAGCCAGTCACGCAGCGGGGTGTCGTTCACACCAGTCTTGCGGCAGGTGATCATGTAACCGTCACCGAAACGTGAAACCTGTCCGGTGTTCATCGAACCAGGCGAAACGGCGCCGGTGTCGATCACGTGGGTCACACCACCCACCCAGCCAATCAGACGACCTTCGTGGAAGATCGGCACGATGGTCTGAATGTCGCATGGGTGCACATTGCCGATGGCGCAATCGTTGTTGGTGAACATGTCACCGTCAGCGATGCCTGGGTTGGATTCCCAGTTGTTCTCGCACATGTACTTGATCGCAGCACCCATCGTTCCGCAGTGGATGATGATGCCGGTCGAGGTCAAGATGCAGTCGCCGACCGCGTTGTACAGCGTGAAGCACAGTTCGCCTTCTTGCTCAACGATCGGGCTGGCGGCAATCTTCTTGGCGGTTTCACGCGCATGCACCAAACCACCACGCAGCTTCGAGAACAGCTTCTCGTAGCCAATTGGATCACTGTCGCGCAGGGCCAGCTTGGTCAGACCGTTGTAATGGCCCGTTTCCTTGGTCCGCGCGAGCATCTCATCGCGTTCCTGCTTCAAGGTCTTGCCGTTCTTCAAAAGGTCGGCAAAACCAACTTCCTTGTTACTCATCATGTTCATGGTTGTTTCTCCTTACTTGACTTCAATCAGGTGGAACAGGCGGTGCTTGTCAACACGGGTCGCGAAGCCGTTTGGAACGACGAAGGTGGTCGCATCGGACTCGATGATCGCAGGGCCGGTGATGTGATTGCCAGCCTTGAGAGACTCCATCTTCCAGATCACAGCGTCGACCCACTTCTTGTGGCGATAAAAAGGACGGGTGCCAAGGCGGGCATTTGCTGGAGGCACTGGACCTTCGTCCGGATCCTCAGGCAACACCGGCTTTTGGGTCGCCACAGTACCGCGCAAGATCGCGCCAGTGACCGAGTATCCCAGCTCAGGCGAGCGTGCTGAATTAGCGTAAACGCGACCATAGGTGGTCTCGAATGCCTCGACGATCTTGTTCCAGTCGGCAGCGGTAGCAGCCTTGGCAACTGGGGAGATGATTTCGAGGTCGTTCAGCTGACCCATGTACTGCATCTTGTAGCCAGGGATCAGGAGCACGTCTTCGGGCTTGAAGCCGTTGATCACGAACTCTTCGATCACCTTGACCGACAGCGTTTCCCAAGCTTCTTGCAGCGTCTTGCAAGCAGCTGCCTTGTCGGCATCAGGAGCAAGTTCCGGCACGCCCAAGTCAACCGACTTGTCGTAGCGGTATTCGAAGTCAGCGCAAGCGCAGCCGAAGGCGGAGAAGCCTGCAGCCCATGCTGGAACAACCACGTCCTTGAAGCCCACGCCTTGCGTGTAGCCATAGGTGTGGACCGGGCCGGCGCCGCCGTACGAGAAGCAGGTGAACTCGATCGGGTTGTAGCCGCGAGCGCTGATGTTTGCGCGGAGGTACTCGCTCAAAGTCAGGTCGAGCAGTTCGATCACGCCAGCTGCTGCGTCTTCAACCGAGAGGCCCAGCGGATCAGCCACTTGCGCCTTGATGTGGTCGCGTGCGCGCTGAACGTCGAGCTTGATCGCGCCGCCCAGGAAGTTCTCTGGGTTCAGGTAGCCCAAAACCACGTGGCAGTCAGACACCGACACAGTGGTCAGGCCGCTTTCTGGCCAGCAGGTACCAACGCGATAGCCTGCGCTGTCAGGGCCCAGCTTGATGGACTTGCTGTACGGGTCAATGCGCACGAAGCTACCAGCACCTGCACCCACCGAGTCCATGGCCACCAGAGGCAGCGACAGAACCAGACGAGCCATGTCAGGGTCAGACTTGATTGCGAAGTTGCCCTTGGTGATCAGCGCCACGTCGAAGCTGGTGCCACCGATGTCCGAGCAAGCGATGTTCTCGTCGCCGAGCGCATCACCCAACAGCTTGGAACCGATCACGCCGCCGATTGGGCCCGAAACGATGGTACGCGACAGCTCCTTGGCCTTCCAGCTGATGGTGCCGCCGTGCGTGGCCATCACGCGCAGCGCGAACTTGGCGCCGTGCTTCACGAAACGGTCGGCCACGAGCTTGAGCGTTGCACGCGATGGTTCTGCGCCGTAGGCCTCCAGAATCGTCGTGTTCATGCGGTGGCTTTCCTTGCGCGAAGGATAGTAGTCAACCGAAGCAAACACAGGAATCGTCGAGCCCATCTTGGCCAACTCTTCCTTGACGATGTCACGGGCACGCTGCTCGCTCGTACCGTTCTTGTGAGCCTGCAGGAAGCAGATCACGATGGCCTTGGAGCCAGCATCGACCAATTCCTTGATGGCAACGCGAACTTCGTCTTCGCGCAGAGGAATCACGATCTTGCCTTGCACGTCAGTGCGCTCGGCAACGCCGCGGGTGCGCGAAATCGGCACCAATGGCTCATCGTACTTGTGGGTATTCAGGTGAATACGATCCTCAAGAGCGTACCCGAGGTAGCTCTGCAGGGCACGACCCATCGAATGGACCTGCTCAAAGCCGCGATTGCACAACAGGCCCACATCGAGGCCCTTGCGCTGCAGCACGCGGTTCAACATGGCGGTGCCCGAATAAACGCACGTCACCAACTCAGGGTAAACATCGTCTACCGTGCGACCCCAGTGCGCCAAAGCGTCAACTGACGAGTTGTAGATCGCCAAGGATTCATCTGCAGGGTTGCTCTGCGCCTTACCGACCACAAACCGCCCGTCAGCACGAACAAAGAATGTGTCAGTCATGGTGCCGCCGGCATCAATGCCAAGCACCTGAACCGACGAATTTTCCGTTGTCATCTCCACGTCTCCATTAAAAAAGCAATCTGGTCTACGCCAATAGCCCTTTCGGGCCCGAAATTACTGAACGATCCACTGAGATCGAACGGTGCTCTCACCGCAAGTACGATGCCAATAGAACGCCAGCCCCCAAGGATAGCTTAACTTATTGATTTCAATTGGTTTTTTCATCTTTGGGGTTACCCTTCAGGGTTTACCCCAGGCCCGCATCCGGATGGAAGTCGGACGCCCACCAAGTTGACCGTACGTCTTCCGGTCGGCCTCAAGGTCCGACCACGGGACTCAAGCCTTCGCGCTGGGTCGAGCGCTCACCTCCTCCTGCCAGCGCAGGAGGTTTTTGCAAGTGGCTGGAATCTTGATATCCGACCACCCTGCAAATTCAATACTGCAAAACAACGTGCAGTCCGCAAGCGTGAATTGGTCGCCAGCGATGAATCGAGTTTTTCCCAACTGCTCGTCGAACTTTTCGAAGAAGCTTGCGAGGCGCATTTTCCCACGCTCGATCAATGCAGGAATCTGGGGAACCGGCCCGGCAAACCCAGGCAGCCCGCGATCCTTGAAGGCGTCGGCTGTATTACGGAAAACTTCCCCAGCCGCCATCATTCCCTCGTCAAACGCGCGGCGCTCCCACATGTCGACAATGGCTTTCTCATAAGGATCGCGACCCAACATCGGAGGATTTGGATAAATCTCTTCGAAATAGCGGCAGATCGCGATCGACTCACCAATCTGGCGACCGTCGTCCAGTTCCAACATGGGAACCATTGCCTGAGGAAATTTAGCCACATACTCTGGCTTCAGGCGTAAATTCTCGCCGGAAACCTGAATAATTTCTATATTCAGACCCTTCTCAACGAGGTACATGCGAAGTCGTTTTGGGTTCGGGGCTGCCGCCCAGTCATAAATCCTCATCTCCATGATCTCCTTTATTTGAAATTGGTTTAAGTGCTTTTTATGTGGGCTCGGGGTTTGTCAACTGCTGCTTAACCCTCTAGCCCCCCCAGGTCTACGCCTTTGTATTTCTCATTTTTCGCCAGGTATTTTTTTGTGTAGTCCATTAACGCAGCCTCGAAGGCAGCGTCACCTGACTTCATGCATGCGATGTAATATTGCCAAAAATCAGGTCCGCTCGAAGCGTTAAGAACTGAGTTGGGCTTCATCACGAAGAAGTCATCTTCTGCCTTGGTGCGCACTTTGTAGGGCCCGTCTAAAACGTGGGGGGCCGCGTAGGAAAATATAGTTCTTGCCATCTGCACACATTCCTCGGCCTGCTCACGGCGCACCAATGAGGACGGCGTGTGAATGGTCATGTCTTGGGGCTCAATACCAACAAACAGCGCGGGCTCGCTTGTGTTTTTAGCGTCTATCAAAGACTCAACGAATGCCGATACCATGTCGCGGCTGTCGGGATCACGCAGCAGCCATGGAAAAACTGCAGCGCTGATCTTTTTCGAGTAGTCCTGGAAATTTAGACGGATGCGAGTCGAGATCTCGTGATCTCTCACATTTCGCCCCAACGCATCAAAGGCTTGAACCGCCTTCCCGATTTCTTCTATGGATGCCGTCGCCAGAAAGTATGCACGTGAGAAATGATTGTTCGCAAGTAGAAGAGCAGCCTCATACTGCAACTCCCTGGCATTATCAACTGCCGCTTTTCTGTAGCCCTTCAGCAAAGTAGAGGTCAGTGTATAGCCGGACATCTTTTTACCAGACACAAATACCGCTCCATTCACGTAATTCATGATGATTTTTTATATTCGAGAGACAGATTCTGAAGGATAGCCTCAGGCACAAATCTACTTCGAGTTGATCGCATCAATTGCAGACGGCCCACAGTCTGTGGCCGGTCTCATAGTGATGCGTAGAGCAAGATTCGAACCCGGCTTCTGCGCCGTTTGGGCAACTGAGCGAACAGTGTGAAACGGACACCTGAAGTGGGAAGGCACTCAGGCGCTAAACGCGTCTCCTGGGGCTGGTGACGAGGGGCAAAAACTCACGGATTGCCATAGGCAGGAAGCCAAGACTCCGGCTGTGCTGGGCTTGAGACGGTC
>CANBSV010000178.1 GCA_947372225.1 Burkholderiales bacterium
GACTGTCTACGAACGCTTACGAAAAATCTTGACGCCGCGCTAGACAGATTGGAATCACTTGGGTATCTCTACAACCTGTGTAGAAGCCCGTTCACTGCGGGCCACCACAAGCCGCCTATCCGAGCGGATCGTGCAGTACCGGTTTTCGCTTGGAGCAGGTATGCGCCCTTTTCGAGAGGCGCCGGCCGCAGCCGTTGCGGCAGCGAAGGCGTCGAACTTTTGCAGAACATGCCGAGCTGGATCGGCCGGATCGGGCTTGCCGGGAGAAGCCCGGTGACTCGCGCGACACGCCCAGGCTCACCCCGGCGTGTCGCCCCCGGGACCGCACCCGGACAAGTGCCCGCTCAGGCATCTGCCGACGATGCCCGAATGCTGAGTGCGCAAGGCCGTCGAGGCGAGGTGCGGTTCTTCCTTCAACGCGTTGCAGGAGGTCTCTATGTCGAACGCGAAGAAATCCCCCGGCGCGGTCTTCGGACCATGCAGTCCCTCCGGTTCGTCAACGCCGCCCAGTTCAACCGATGGTGCGACGCTGACCCCGTTCGCTTCGAGCACCCTCTGCTCTACGTCAACCTCAAGCGGGATGGCGATGACCTGTGGCGCATCGACGCAAGGCCCGCCGACGCATAGGCCACCATCGCTCGCGGAGCGAGTGTCTGCCAGCGACTACACGATGCGCGTGAACGCCGTGGCGGAGCGGGTCGGCGAAGCCACCGAACAGCGAACCGCGTTGGCGCTGCTTCATGAAGGGGTCAGCGCCCTCGGCGCGGAGAGCGCGGTGTTCATCAGCTTCGTGCGCGACAACACCGACGTGTCCTCTTGCCGATTCATGTTGGCCTGTGAACCCGATTGGTGTCAGCGGTATCTCGATGCTGGTTTCATCGCGCAGGACCCGTGGATCGCCTACGCCGCACACCATTCGGAGCCGATCGTGGCGAGCACGCTGACGATCGCGGACCCAGAGCGAAAGCGCGTCATCGAGCTGGCCGCGAAAAACGGCTTTGCCTCTGCCGTCCTCGTGCCCGCCCATTCTGGCGCCGGCCATTCGCGCATCAGCTTGTTGTGCTTGGGATCCGCAACGCCGGGCTACTTCGAGGGCGAGGGCTTCGGCCGATTCAAACTGGGCGCACGCACGTTGGCCCTGGAGCTGCACGACTGGTGGTTGGCGCGCATCCGGCGCGAACTGATCGTCAAGGCGCGAATCACCCCGGATGACCTGGAACTGTTGCGCCATCAGCGCCAGGGCCACAGCAGCAAGCACATCGCGTCCGAACTCCACGTCAGCAAGAGCTCGATCAACTCTCGTTTTCAGCGAATGATCAGCAAGCTCGGCGTCCCCAATCGGAAGATGGCGGCGCGACTCGCCTCAGAGTGCGGGCTGATTCGCGAGTAGTGGTCTGGCCGCCGACGATGTTGATCGGGGCGTGGCGCAAGCGGTCAGCCGGGAGCCGGGTGAGACACGGTTCCCTGCAGCCAGGCCCGCACGGTCTCGATCAGCGCGCCAGGGGCCAGCGAATCCGCTGTCAGAGCAGGCAATGCGTGGCGCCTTGCGGCGCGATCTGCGACCTCGGCTACATAGGTCTGGTCGATGCCGTCGCTCAACAGGCGAGCAAGAAGCAAGTCCGTCGCTCTCTCGGTCGCCTGGTCCTGCCACCGTTCGGGCACCGTGCCGCCTGGTTGGGGCAACTTCATCGCCGCGGCCTGAACCACGTCCGACGACTCAGCCATCAACACCGGCTCGTCTTCGCGCCAGCATTGAACGCGCTCAGATACGCCGACTTCCAACTTCGCTGCCGGCGCGATGGCCAGTGCGTCAGTGAGCGCGCCGGGCAGTTCCAACGATCCGACTCCAGTGTCCACGTCGCCGACCCAGACCGGTGTTCGCGGGTCGAGGGCGCGAATCGATTCCAGCAGCTGGCTTTCGAACCAGGCTTGTGAGGGCTGGGCGCCCTGGTTGGGCTTCAAAGCGCCGTGGCGCCATCCTGCCAATCCTTCGACATCGACGACCTGTTGCCCCAGTTCACGCAAGGCGCGCAGGACGCGCAACGCTTCGGTTCCCAGCGAGCAGGCGATGACGCGAAACGCGACGAGGCGCGGCAGTACCTCCAGGCCGGCCTGAACCCAACGCCGGTAGTTGATCCACCCGCCCGGCAGCACATCGACCGTCCACCCGCGCCAGCGCAGTGCCTGGGCGACAGGCTGGCTGACACGACCACCTTGTCCGCAGTAGATCAGGATGGCTTGATCGAGCTTGACATTGGCAATAGCCGCGGTGAGCGCGTCCGGTAGACCTTGAATGGCTCGTGCTTCCGGGACCGAGTCGGTGGCGGCCGATACCTCGTCGCCGGTCCGTGTGCCAAGTGGCTCGGCCGTCTGAGACGGCAAGTCAACTCGCACCGCGCCCGGGATGTGATCGTCCTCGTACTCGGCGCGCGAACGCAGGTCGATCACCAGCGCGTAGTGCGAGAAGTCCTGCACCTCGATCGCGTGCGGATGAAAGACGCCCGCCAGGGACTCGATGTCCGCGAACGGGGCTGCTGATCCAGTGCGATCAGATGATTCTTGGCCCGAAGTCATCGCATGAAGTGATGGATTGGGAACCTAGAGTTTCGACATGGGGCGTGGTGCTGCGCCCTGGCATGCAGCCCCTTCGGTAACTCCCACCTCAGGACCGTCATGAACAACTTCCACACTCTAGACCGCACTGCCGTCGCTGCCAAGCAAAGCTTGGTGAAGCGATTCGCAGCGTTGTGCAGCCTCCTCGCCGCGCTGGCAGGATTCACAGTACCGGCTCACGCCGTCGATGGCTGCAAGGTCCTGCTCTGCCTCGCGGCACCAAGTTGGCGCTCCATCCCGGAATGCGTGCCGACGATCAATCAACTGCACCGGGACCTGGCCCGAGGCAAGCCGTTCCCGATCTGCTCCATGGCCGGTGCCGGGAACTCGGCAAACAACACCTGGGCCAGCGCGCCGGCCAATTGCCCGCCGCAGTACACCCGTGTCTTTGAAGGCGAAAGCGGCCCGATCTACTCCTGCGACTACTCGGGTGCCGTGACGGTGAACATCAACGGCGCTCCGTTCACCCGAACGTGGTGGAGCATGGGCGGCGAGACGGTGACCGAGTTCACCCCGGCGGCGAAGACGCAGCTCGGCACCTGGGACAGCAAGTTCGACGACGACTACGCGATCTGGCTGGCTTCCCTGCCGCCGCCGGCGCCAACTTGCTCGACATGCTGAGGCCGGCATGGACACAAGCACCTTTTCAGCGTTGGCCCTGGCGTGTGCCCCTATGGTGCATGCGAGCACGGCGCACGCCCTCGTCGCGGTCGAGAGCAGCTTCAACCCGCACGCCATCGGTGTCGTCGGTGGCGTGCTGGAACGGCAACCGCGCAGCAGGGCCGAAGCGCTGGCCACGGCGACGCGACTGCAGGAAACCGGGTGGAACTTCAGCGTCGGTCTCGCGCAGATCAACGTGCACAACTTCGAGCGGCTCGGGCTGACGCCCGCGACTGCCTTTGACCCGTGCGAGAACCTGCGCGCCATGCAGGCGGTGCTGACCGAGTGCTTCGATCGATCAGCACCGGATCGGCCCGACCAGGCGGCGCTCCGGCAAGCCTTGTCTTGCTACTACAGCGGCAACTTCGTCACCGGCTTTCGGCAGGGTTATGTGCAGCGCGTCGCCCGAGCTGTTTCTCCCGGCCAAGCCGCCAGCGGCGTACCGCCCTGATCGGACCGCTCCGACCACACCGAGCCCATCCCTCAACGACTCATCGAGGTACTGACCATGGCCACCACTGCTTCACTTTCGAAACCGATGCGCATGACCCCAGCGCTCATCGGACTGGCGCTGACGCTGCCGTTTCTCATGCCGCGGTCGGCCCTTGCCCAGGGCTTCGACAAGATCAACACCACGGTCACCAACGTCAACACCATCCTGGTGACGATCTCGATCGCGGTGGTCACCATTGCGATCATCTGGGCCGGCTTCAAGATGATCTTTCAGGGCGCGCGCCTGGCCGATGTCGCCAACGTGCTGATCGGCGGCACGCTGGTCGGCGGCGCAGCGGCCTTCGCCAGCTACATCGTCAGCTGACGGCAGCGGGAAGCACACCATGCAAGCCGAAGCCATCTACAAGGGCGCTACCCGGCCGGCAATGAAGCTGGGCATCCCGCTCGTGCCACTGGTCGTCTTGTTCGGTACCGGGATGCTGCTGATCATGTGGGGCGGCACTCTGGTGAGCTGGTGGATCGCCTTGGCCGTCGTCGTTGCCTTCGTACCTGCGCTGGCGTGGATGCGCTTCGTGACATCCAAGGACGACCAGCGCTTCCGGCAGATGTTCGTCGCCCTGAAGCTGCGGATGCATGACCGCAACCGCCGTTTCTGGCGCGCACGCAGCTATGCGCCCACCGTCTATCGGGGAGCACGCGATGCTTGGCATGTCTAAAGCCAACGCCGCCGCCGAGCGGCGCGAAGCGGCTGGCCGACTCGCTCGCAAGCCGCGGCACTGGGCCTTTGCCAGGGCAGAGAACCCCCTGGGCAGCTTCGTACCGTTCTCCTCGCTCGTCGGCGCCCACGACGTGATCACGCGCGGCGGTGACTACCTGCGCATCTGGCGGCTCGACGGCGTGGCGTTCGAGTGCGCCGACGAGCACCTGATCGCCGAACGGCACGAGGCCCTGTGCAGCCTGCTGCGCAACCTGGCCGGCGGCCAGTGGGCCGTGTGGACGCACAGGCTGCACCGCGTCGTCGGCGATGCGCTTCAAGACCCGGCCGCACCTGGCTTTGCGCGTGACCTCTCCATGGCTTACCAAGCGAAGCTCGGCGAACGCCGGATGATGAGCAACGAGCTTTACTTCACCCTCGTGTACCGGCCGAACGTCTCGCGCATGAGCCGTGCGCTGCAATCGACGCAGCGCTCCCGCGCCACCATCGCAGAAGCCCAGGCCGATGCGCTGCGAGTGATGGAAGAACGCTCGGCGCTGGTCGGGCGCGTGCTCCGCGGTTTCGGGCCGCAACTGCTCGGTGCGCGCACGCAGGGCGGGCGCAGCTACTCCGAGGTAGCCGAAGTTCTCGGCTACCTGGTCAACGGCTGGTGGCGTGCGATCCCGATGGCCGCCGGCCCGCTGTATCGGACCCTGCCGACGACGCGCCTGTCATTCGGTGGCGACAAGCTCGAACTGCGTCATGGTGACCGGCGCCGCTATGCGGCCCTCGTGGACATCAAGGAATACGCCGATGCCGTCGAGCCCGGCATCCTGAACTCCCTGCTCTACGAAGCCAGCGAGTTCATCGAGACGCAGAGCTTCTCGATCCTGCCCCGGCGCGAGGCCATGCGCGCGCTCGAACTTCAGCGTGACCAGCTCATCGCAAGCGACGACGTGGTCGAAAGCCAGGTCGCAGAGATGGATGTG